>JANNSW010000134.1:0-7315 GCA_031403055.1 Hyphomicrobiaceae bacterium
GAGAAGGGCATCAAGATCAGCGACGCCGAGATGGCCACGCTCAACATCACCGGCGATGACTTCCATCCCGAATGGAACTACACCATCAAGCCAAGGCCATCGCTGAAATCGTAGCAGTTATTGTTCGGAGTGTCCTAACCACGTGCTTGGCTGTATGCCCGCCTGCGCGGGCAAGACGCATTGGTGGACTTGGCAGTGCCGCCACTGCTGAGCTTCGAACAAATCCGCATTGCGGCACACCCCTCCACCGACTAAACCCACCCGAGGTCTGAGCGTACTCCAGGCCGCCAAATCCCAGTCCACAGTGCAGCGGGCCGATCCGCACGCGAGGCTCCCATGAACATCCACGAGTATCAGGCGAAAGCGTTGCTCGCGACCTATGGCGTGCCAGTGCCGCGCGGGGACGTGGCGTTCACGGCGGACGAGGCGGTGAAAGCGGCGGCCAACCTCCCGGGCCCTGTCTGGGTCGTGAAG
Organism: Hyphomicrobiaceae bacterium; assembly: GCA_031403055.1. GTDB lineage: Bacteria > Pseudomonadota > Alphaproteobacteria > Rhizobiales > Hyphomicrobiaceae > JANNSW01. The sequence continues at coordinate 475 of JANNSW010000134.1, forward strand.
TCGCAGATCCATGCGGGCGGGCGGGGGAAGGGCCGCTTCAAGGAGCTGGGCCCCACGGCCGCCGGCGGCGTGCGGCTCTGCAAGTCGATCGAGGAGGTGCGTCGCAATGCCGAGGAGATGCTCGGCCGGACGCTGGTCACGCTGCAGACCGGCCCTGCCGGGCGGGTCGTCAAACGAGTATATATCGAGGATGGCTCGAAAATCGCGCGCGAGCTCTATCTCTCCGCCCTCGTCGATCGAGCGCGCTCGCGCGTTGCTTTCATCGCCTCGACCGAAGGCGGCATGAACATCGAGGAGGTCGCGCACAAGACGCCAGAGAAAATCGTCAGCGTCTCGATCGATCCCGCTGCCGGCTTGCAGCCCCACCACGGAAGACGCATCGCCTTCGCGCTCGGCTTGAAGGGCGAGCAGGTGAAGCAGTGCGCCAAGCTGATCGGCGATCTCTACCGCGCCATGGTCGAGAAGGACATGAGCCAGCTCGAGATCAATCCGCTGATCGTGACGGAGGCCGGCGATCTGCGCTGCCTCGACGCCAAGATCAATTTCGATGGCAACGCCCTCTTCCGCCACCAGGACGTTGTTGGGCTGCGCGACCTCGACGAGGAGGACCCCGCCGAGGTCAAAGCCTCCGAGTTCGGCCTCAACTATGTGAAGCTCGACGGCACCATCGGCTGCATGGTCAACGGCGCCGGCCTCGCGATGGCGACCATGGATATCATCAAGCTCTATGGCGCGGAGCCGGCGAACTTCCTCGACGTCGGTGGCGGCGCCAACCAGACGCAGGTCATGAACGCCTTCAAGATCATCCTCTCCGACCCCAACGTGAAGGGCATCCTCGTCAACATCTTCGGGGGCATCATGCGCTGCGACATCATCGCGGAAGGCGTGATCGCGGCCGCCCGCGAGATGGCGATCGAGGTGCCGCTGGTGGTTCGTCTCGAAGGCACCAACGTGGATCTTGGCAAGCGCATCCTGGCCGAGAGCGGCCTCGCGATCCTGCCCGCCGACGACCTGAACGACGCGGCGGAGAAGATCGTGCAGGCGGTGAAGGCGGTGAAGGGGCGGGCTTGACCACGATGCACGAAGCTTACCCCCAAGTAGGTTTTGACAGCCTGCCCCCCACCCGTCATCCCGGACGCGCGGTCGTGCTGGAGGCGCGCGCCTTCTGCGCGACAGCAACGATCCGGGATCTTCGCCAAGGCGCCGAGATTGTTTCGATGATCCCGGCTCGTGCGCTGGAGCGCGAGAATGCTAGTGTTCTGGCACAATCAAAAAGTACCCGCTTCCCCGGCCGACCACAGGTCGAGCCGGGGTCCAGGAGTCGCGCGGAACGGCCCTGCCATTGGCTCCTGGATCCCGGATCGCCGCCGGCACGACGGCGGCGTCCGGGAAGACGGGTACCAAATGAATGAGCCAGAACACTAGTGGTCCAAATCCGACATTTGCATCCCTTGCTGCTCGCGCCTCAGCAAATGTCGGATTTATGAGGACCACTAGCAACTCTATGATTCTAGTGGAGCTTTTGAATTTGACATTTGAGTACGAGCCTAGCGGCAACCGGGACTCAAATGTCAAATTCGCTCCACTAGTGTGCGAAGTCATAGGCCGGCACACGGCCGGGAGGACCGGTGGTTGGTTGCCGAGTGTTGGCTGACGGTGACTATTTTACTGAGATATCGGAGAAAGCGATGGAATTGAACAGATCCGGTTCGAGAACCGTCACAATCGAGGTCGACGAGGAAACGCACAAACTACTCCTCGCCTACGCCGAGAGGCTTGGCAAATCGGTCGCTGCGGTCTTGAAGGACGCAGTTGTCGACATCGCCGAAGCCGAGCAGCAGGGCCCCTATAGTCGGCGTCATATCTACAAATAGCGCGCGTCGATCGTCGTTTGGCATCTCGCCGATACGATCACTGCTGCCAAAGCTGGAAAGTGTCACATGTCCATCCTCGTCAACCGCGACACCAAGGTCATCTGCCAGGGGTTTACCGGCTCGCAAGGGGGCTTCCACTCCAAGCAGGCGCTGAAGTACGGGACCAAGCTCGTCGCGGGCGTGACGCCGGGCAAGGGCGGCAGCAGGCACGAGGACGCCGAGCTCGGCGGGATTCCGATCTACGATACCGTCGCGGAGGCTGTCGCCGCGACGGGCGCCAACGCCACCTCGATCTACGTGCCGCCACCCTTTGCGGCCGACGCGATCCTCGAAGCCATCGACGCCGAGGTGCCACTCATCGTCTGCATTACCGAGGGCATCCCGGTGATGGATATGATCGAGGTGAAGCGCGCGCTGTCGGGCGGCAAATCGCGCCTCATCGGTCCGAATTGCCCGGGCGTGCTGACGCCTGACGAATGCAAGATCGGCATCATGCCGGGCTCGATCTTCCGTGCCGGCAGTGTCGGCATCGTCTCGCGCTCGGGCACGTTGACCTACGAGGCGGTGTTCCAGACGACGGCGCAAGGGCTCGGGCAGACTACCGCGGTCGGCATTGGCGGCGACCCCGTCAAGGGTAGCGAGTTCATCGATATGCTCGAGCTGTTCCTCGGCGATCCAGCGACCCGTTCGATCATCATGATCGGCGAGATCGGCGGGGCGGCGGAAGAGGATGCGGCCGAGTTCCTGAAGGATGAGGCCAAGCGTGGCCGCAAGAAACCCATGGTCGGCTTCATCGCCGGCGTCACCGCTCCGCCCGGCCGGCGCATGGGGCACGCGGGCGCCATTATCGCGGGTGGCAAGGGTGATGCGGGCTCGAAGATGGAAGCCATGCGCTCGGCCGGCATCGAGGTCTCGCCGTCGCCCGCGTCGCTGGGGACGACGCTGAAACAGGTGTTGGCGGGATGAATGCGTGATTGGGCAGGTTGTCTGGAATCGGCTAGCCTCCCCCCATGCGCCAGTATCTCGACCTCCTCGCCCATGTCCGCGCCCACGGCGTGAAAAAGGGCGACCGCACCGGCACCGGTACGCTCAGCGTGTTCGGGCATCAGATGCGCTTCGATCTCGCGCAAGGCTTTCCCCTCGTCACCACCAAGAAGCTGCACCTGAAATCGATCGTGCACGAGCTGATCTGGTTCCTCGCGGGCGATACCAACATCGCCTACCTGCAGCGCAACGGCGTCGGCATCTGGGACGAATGGGCCGACGAGAACGGCGATCTGGGACCGGTTTATGGCGCGCAATGGCGCTCCTGGCCGGCGCCAGACGGCGGGCATATCGACCAGATCGCCGGGCTGATCGCCAGCCTGAGGAAGAATCCCGACAGCCGCCGCCACATCGTCACCGCCTGGAATCCGGCCGACGTCGACAAGCAGGCGCTGCCGCCCTGCCATTGTCTGTTCCAGCTCTACGTGGCGGACGGCCGGCTCTCCTGCCAGCTCTATCAGCGCTCGGCCGACATCTTTCTCGGGGTGCCGTTCAACATTGCCTCCTACGCCCTGCTGACCCACATGCTCGCCCAGGCGAGCGGGCTCCAGGCGGGCGAATTCATCCATACGCTGGGCGACGCCCACCTCTATCTCAATCATGTTGAGCAAGCCGAGTTGCAGCTCTCGCGCCTGCCCCGGCCGCTGCCACGTCTCGTGCTCGATCCCACGGTCAGGAGTGTTTTTGACTTCGCCTACGACCACGTCCGCTTCGAGGGCTATGATCCCCATCCCGCGATCAAGGCGGAGGTGGCGGTGTGATCGAGGGCTTGCGCATCACTTTCGTCGTCGCGGTCGCGCGCAACGGCGTGATCGGGGCGGCTGGCGGCTTGCCCTGGCGGCTGCCCTCCGACCTGAAGCGCTTCAAGGCGCTGACGCTCGGGCATCCGGTGATCATGGGGCGCAAGACCTATCAGAGCATCGGCCGGCCGCTGCCGGGGCGCGACAACATCGTGGTCACCAGGCGGGGGGACCTCGGCATCGCGGGCATCGAGTGTGTGCCGACGGTCGAGGCGGCGCTGTCACTGGCCGCGAGCAGAGCGCAGGCCCGGCGCGTGGCCGACATCATGGTGATCGGCGGCGGCGAGATCTATGCGGGCCTGCTCGCGCGCGCCGACCGCATCCATCTGACCCGCGTCGAACTGGATGCCGCAGGCGACACCCGCTTTCCCGCTCTCGACGCCGAGGAATGGCACGAGGTCGCGCGCGAGGTCGTTGCGCCGGGTCCGGGCGACAGTGCCGCCTTCACGGTGCTGGTGCTCGACCGGTCGCGGCCGGCGTGACCTCTTGCCGGCGCCCCTGTCGCGGTGGCAGGGTCCAGCTCGCCCGGCGCAATCGAGGAGACTGCCCATGTCCGAGCCAGCAGCCCCCCAATCCTGGCGCGACATCTTCTACACCTGCCGCGACGGGCTGCGGCTCTACGCGCGCCATTACCGGGCAGCGGGCTCGGTCCGCCGCCCAGTGGTGTGCCTTGCCGGATTGACACGCAATGCGCGTGATTTCCACATGCTGAGTGCTCGGCTCGCGGATGCCCGCGGTCACCGGCGCGACGTCTATTGTCTCGATATGCGCGGCCGTGGTCGCTCCGAGCACGATCCCGACTGGAAGAACTACACGCCCTTGATCGAGGCGCTCGATGTCCTCGACTTCCTGACGCGCGAGGGGCTGCACGATGTCACCGTGATCGGCACCTCGCGTGGCGGCCTCATCGCCATGGTGCTGGCGGTGATGCGGCCGACGGTGCTGGGAGCGGTCGTGCTCAACGACATCGGACCGGTGATCGAGCGCAACGGCCTTGCGCGCATCGCTGGCTATGTCGGCCGGATCCCGCTGCCGGCGAGCTGGGAGGAGGCGACCGGGCTCGTGCGCGAGATGAGCCGGCGCCAGTTTCCAGCGGTCAAGGACGAAGAATGGACCGAGATCGCCAAGGCTTGGTACAATGATAGCAACGGCTTGCCGACACCCTCCTACGATCCAGCCATCGCCAATTCGATTCGCATCGCCGACATCGGCAGCGAGCAGCCCGAGATGTGGGACCAGTTCGCGGCCCTGACGCGCATTCCGGCAATGGTGATCCGCGGCGAGAGCTCGGATCTGCTCGCGCCCGAGACCGTTGCGAGAATGGCGAAGATCCATCCCGATCTGGTGGCGATCACGGTACCCAAACAGGGGCATGCGCCCTTGCTGCGCGATGAGCCGACGACGGCCGCGATTGCGGACTTTCTGGCTGCCTCCGACGGGGTGAAGGCAAGCGCGAGTTTCGGCGGACGCAGTGAGCCGGAGCGAGCGGCGTGATCCCGCAGCCCATCAGCTCTTGGTTTCGTCGTCGCGGCTAGATGCGACCACGCCGCGGTCGACGCGCTTGGAGAAGTCCGTGTGTCCACCGCCCGACAGGATCTGCGCCTGCTCGATCCAGCGCTCCCGCTCGATGTTGCCACGCACTCCCAGGCTTTCGCTGATGCGCTCGATGTCGGAGGCCGACCAGCCTGCGATCTGGCTGTAGTTGACGACGTTCATGCGCGCGAGCTTCTTTTCGATCACCAGATTGATGCCGCGGATGCGTTTCAGGTCATCGGCCAGGCCGCCGCGCGGCGAGGGGTTGGCGGATACCGCCGTGGTCGTGAGAGGCGTTGGAGGCAGCGGCCGCACGGCTTGCGGCGGCTGGTTGCGGTCGACGCTGGGCTGGCGCATCCGGCGCGAGAACTCGGTCTCCCCGCCGCGTGCGAGCACATGCGCCTGATCGATCCAGCTCTCGCGCTCGATCCGGCCATGCAATCCCAAGAGGTCGCTGAGGCGCTCGACATCGGCGGGCAGCCAGGCCGCGATCTGCCCGTAGCGCGTGACGCCTGCCCGAAGCAGCGCCGTCTCGATCTCCGCGCCGATGCCGCGGATCCGCTTCAGGTCGTCGGCGACCCGGCCGCCACCGGCCGACATGGCAGCGGGCATCGGACCGAGCGTCCGTGCGGCCATGACGGTGCGCGCTCCAGCGATCGTCTGACTCGAGCCCGTACCGGCGGCGCCCGCGGCGGTTGCGGCAGCCGCAGCCGCGCTTGCCGCATCCCGGCGGGCGGAGCCCACGAGGGCCTCGGCACCATGCTCGTCGGTGGAGACACCGCCCTGGCGCTCGATCTGGGAGGGTGCAACCGGTGTCCAGGTGTCGCCATGGCTCGCGGGAACCTCGCGAGCGTCGACCCGTCGCGAGAATGCCGTATCGCCGCCACGGGCAAGGATCTGGGCCTGCTCGATCCAGTTCTCATGCTGGATGCGACCGTGGAAGTCGAGGTCGCGGCTGAGCTTGGCGACGTCGACCGCAGTCCAGGCTGCGATCTGCTGATAGCGCCGCACGCCGAGGACGTTGAGCCGGCGCTCGAGCTCGGGGCCGATACCCTTGACTCGCTTCAGGTCTTCGGCCGGACCCGTGGCGACCGGCACCGCGACCGGTACGCTTGTGGCGACGGGGATCGGTGCGGGAGCGGGCGTGGCCGGCCGGACGGGAGCTCGCACTGGCGCAGCAGGTTGCGTCGCAACGGCGGTCGCCGCTGCCGCAGCCAGTGCGGCTGGCAAAGGGTTGGCCGGAGCCGGCGCGGGCTGGCGTGGCGGCATCACCGGCACGGCCTGGGGCTCGAACGCCCGCTTGAAACGGCCGGCCTCGGCGGATGGCGATTCCTGAGCGCCGCCCGTGGCCGGCCGGGCGCGCACGATGACGTCGGTTTCGGAGCCGGACCGATGCGACGGCTCGCTCGTGCGCACCACGATCGGACCAGTGCGAGGCGTCGGCAAGGGCGGGGCCGGCGCGGCTGTCGCATGGGAGGTGCCTGCGGGCACCAACTCGTCGGCTCCGCGCAAGCGGCGGGTGAAGCAGCCCAGGCAGCATCCCAGGACGTAGGCGAGCGCCAGCAGCGCGAGAGACTGGAGGATGTAATA
>JANNSW010000135.1:0-14778 GCA_031403055.1 Hyphomicrobiaceae bacterium
CGTCCGACAGGCAGCGGCGTCTTCGAGCTCCACAGCTCGATCGGTGCGGGCGCCTTCTTGCTGCCGCAGCTGCTGACGGCGGGGCAGGACATCTGGCACGAGGGGGCCCAGAGCTGGTCCGACCGGATCGCCGATCTGCGCCGGGCGAATCGAGCCGCTGGCGGGCCAGTGCCCGGCCTGTGGATCGCGGGCTCGACGTCTGAGCTTTCGCGCGAGGACGACGCCAGCACCAGCGCCCATGGCCGCTCCCACCAGTTCGGGCTCGATCGCGAGCTCGACCTGCAGCAGGTGCAGATCGGCCTCGACACCGTACAGCGCGGCGTCCGGCAGGCCGGCGACACGCTGGTGCTCGGCGTGCTCACGGGCGGGCTCAGGGCCGGGCTCGACTACGAGAGCATCGAGCGCGAGTTCGACATCGAGGGCTGGCAGCTCGGCGCCTACGCCAGCTATCTCACGGGCGGCCTCCATTTGGACGCGCTCGTCAAAGCCGACCTGTTCGGGATCGAATCGGACACGCCCGGTTTCCAGCGCGGTCTCGATGGTAGCTCGGTCGGTGTTCGGGTCGACGGCGGCTACCGGCTCGGGACCGGGTCCTTCCACGTGGAGCCGCTTGCAACCTTAGCCGCGACATTCGTCAGCATCGACAGCCTGACCAGCGGCCCCAACACCGTCACTTTCGAGGACGGGACCAGCCTGCGCGGCCGGCTCGGGCTTCGGGTCGGGACGGCGATGAGCGTGTTCGGCACCGCCTCGATCGAGCCCTATCTGATCGCCAGCGTCTGGAGCGAGCTCGACGGCGACAACAATGCGAGTCTCGTGAGTCTTGGCCAGCAATTCGACTTCACGGACTCCCAGGACCAGGTTTGGGGCGAGTTGTCGGCAGGTGTCGATGTGCTGAGCGAGGATGCGACGACGGCGGCTTTCGCCAAGATCGATGTCACGTTCGGCAGTGAGGTCGAGGGTATCGCGGGCAAGCTCGGTGCGACGGTGAAATGGTAGAATAACGCACCGCGGCCCGTGGACAGCGCGGGCCTGCCGGCCGACCATCCGAATCGCCGGCTTTTGAAGCGGCTCGGGGGTAGACGATGGCGGTAACTCAAGGCGACGAAACAGGCGAGGCAACCAGGGTCTCGGCCTCGCGCGGGCTGACCGAATGGCTCGCCGTCAACGGACTCAGCCTCGCGCTCACCTCCTATCAGACCGGCCAGCTGATCCTGCTCGGCGCGCTGCCCGATGGGCGGCTTTCCATGCACGAGCGCAACTTCGTGCGCGCGATGGGGCTGCACGCGACGCCGCAGCGCCTGCATCTGGCGACGATCGCGCAGATCTGGCGGCTGGAGAACGTGCTGCGGCCGGGGCAGAAAGCCAACCAGGTGTTCGACCGGCTCTATGTGCCTCGCACCGCCGAGACCACCGGGGATATCGACGCGCACGAGATCGCCGTCGCCAGCGATGGGCGGTTGCTGTTCGTCAACACCAAGTATTCGTGCCTCGCGACCACCAGCGCATCGCATAGCTTCGAGCCGCTGTGGAAGCCCGCTTTCATCAGCCGGCTCGCGCCCGAGGACCGCTGTCATCTGAACGGCATCGCCATGCAGCATGGCCGGCCGCGCTACGTGACGGCGGCGAGCGCCAGCGATGTGGTCGATGGCTGGCGGGCGCGGCGCGCCGACGGCGGCGTGCTGATCGACGTCGCCGACGACCGCATCGTGGCCGAGGGGCTGTCGATGCCGCATTCGCCAAGGCTCGCGAACGGCGCGCTTTGGCTGCTCGATAGCGGCCGCGGGGAGCTGGTCCGGGTCGATCCGGCATCGGGGCGGCGCGAGACGGTTGCGTTCTGCCCCGGCTTCCTGCGCGGGCTCTCGTTCTGGCGCAGCTTTGCGGCGGTCGGGGCATCACTGCCGCGTGACGGCACATTCAGGGGGCTCGAGCTCGACGCCGCGATCAAGGCAAAGGGCAGCGAGCCACGCTGCGGCGTGTTCATTGTCGATACGCGCAACGGCGATATCCTGCATTGGATCGCGTTGGAGGGGCGCGTGCGCGAGTTGTTCGACGTGGCAATCGTGCCCGGCGTCAGGACACCGATGTGCGTCGGACTTGCCAGCCCCGAGATGCGCACGCTCGTCACTTTCGAGGAGGATCGGCTCGCCCAGGGTAGCGAATGGCGCGCAAGCTTAGCAGGCGGTTGAAGGACGATAGCGGCGCATTCTTCAGAGCATAGGCTGTTGGAATCTCGAGGTTTCCGTGAGGTCGCCAGCAATTGGCGCGCGACTGGGAATCGGCGTTCATATGGGGAATGCCGGCTGAAGTGTCTTCACCAGCATGCTTGCCGGCCCTTCCTGCCCGCTGGCGGCGCGCGGCGTCGCCTGCTATGCACTCCCCCGACCCTCTTCCCCACGCACCGGACGCTTCCCTTGACCAGCCGACGCGCCAGCATCACCCGCAAGACCAAGGAAACCGACATCGCCGTCACCGTCGATCTCGACGGCACGGGGGCCTATAATGTGGCGACCGGCGTCGGCTTCCTCGACCACATGCTGGAGCAGCTCGCTCGCCATTCGTTGATCGACATCACCCTGAAGGCCAAGGGCGATCTGCACATCGACCAGCACCATACGACCGAGGATTGCGGCATCGCGCTCGGGCAGGCGCTGGCCAAGGCTCTCGGTGACCGCGCCGGTATCACGCGCTATGCCTCGGCTTTCCTTCCCATGGACGAGGCGATGACCCGGGTCGCGATCGACGTCTCGGGGCGTCCCTACCTGGTCTGGCAGGTCGCGTTCGCGCGCCCCAAGATCGGGGAGATGGATACCGAGCTCTTCCGCGAGTGGTTCCAGGCCTTTGCCATCAATGCCGGCATCACGCTGCACGTCGAGAGCCTCTACGGCGAGAACTGTCATCACATCGCCGAGACCTGCTACAAGGGGCTCGCGCGCGCGCTGCGCGAGGCGATCACCATTGATCCGCGCCAGGGCAAGCGGGTGCCTTCGACCAAGGGCACGCTCAGCGTGTAAAGGCACATTGGCGCGCAAATCGCGTCGGCAGGAGGCCGTTGATGAGAGCCTACACCTTGCACGAGCCACCGACCGTCCCGTGGACGAGCGTAGCCTCGCGGGCCGAGACTTTCGAGCTCGTGCGCGAGGGCTTTTCGTTGCTGGCTGCGATATTGGGCCCGCTCTGGCTGGTCTGGAACCGGCTTTGGCTCGAAGCCGCCGGTTTTGTCGGCGTGCTGGCCGCCGGCTATGGCCTGCTCTGGCTTTTCGGCGCCAACGAGGATGCAGTTGGGGTCTGGCCACTCGTGGTCGGCATCGGCCTTGGGTTTCTCGCTAACGATCTGCGGCGGTCCGCTTTCGCCAGGGCCGGATTTACCGAGCGGGGCACCGTCTCGGGCGATTCGCTGGAGGCATGCGAATTGCAGGTCATGTCCGACCTCCTCGCCGCCGCCCCTCGGGCCAGTGTTGCCACGGCGTAGCGCCATGCAGACCGTGGCGATCATCGACTATGGCTCAGGCAACCTGCATTCCGCGGCCAAAGCCTGCGAGCGGGCGGCACGCGAGGCCGGGATCGACGCCCGCATCGTCGTGACCGCGGACAGCAGCGTGGTTGCGGCGGCGGACCGGATCGTGCTGCCGGGGGTCGGCGCCTTCGCCGACTGTCGCGCCGGGCTCGAGCGGGTCGAAGGGCTGAGGGCGGCGATCGAGCGCTGCGTGCTGGAGGCGGGCCGGCCGTTCCTGGGCATCTGTGTCGGCATGCAGCTGCTGGCTGGTCGCGGCCTCGAGCATGTCGAGACGGCGGGCCTCGGCTGGATTGCGGGCGAGGTGCGCCGGATCGCGCCGGCCGATCCTGCGCTGAAAGTCCCGCACATGGGCTGGAACTCCCTCGACGTGCGGCAACCACATGCGCTGCTGGCTGGCATCCCGACCGGCGCCGCTGGGCTCGACGCCTATTTCGTCCATTCCTATCATCTGGTGGCGGCCGATCCGGCAACCATCCTCGCCACCACCGACTATGGCGGACCGGTGACGGCGATGATCGCGCGCGACAACATCGCCGGCACCCAGTTCCATCCCGAGAAAAGCCAGCGGCTCGGCTTGCAACTGCTCGCCAGCTTTCTCGGCTGGCGACCCTAAGGCGCATTCCGATCAAACAGAGTTGGATCGGGTGCGCTAGCTTCTTGCTCGGAGTCACGAGCTGCTATCCCAAAGCCGTACTATTCTCCACGCGACATCAGCTGCTTGTCTGGGTTCCCGCCTGCGCGGGAAAGACGTAGACGGATGTGTTGTGACCCGCTCACTGGAATTGGTGGGTACGAGTGTTCCTCACAAATGCGACATTCGAGTACGGGCCTGGCGGCAACCAGGACCCGAAAGTCAGATTCGCTCCACGCACTGCCTTGCCGGCGAAGGTCCCGGATCGGCCTGTCGTGCCGGAGGCGCGCCTCCGTCGCGACCGGCCGTCCGGGATGCCGGGTATTGTGACTTCACAATACAACCACTGCACCCGGCATCCCGGGCGCACGCGAGTGCGACCCGGGACCTTCACCGTCGACACGGACCTGCCATCCGAGATCCCGGATCAGCCTGTCAGCCGCACGAGATGCCGGGTGGAGGGCTATCAGCGCGTCGTGGGCGAGCTTCCCAGGCTCAGCTGTTCAGCCGGTGCCATTCCCCGGTCCCGATCCGGTTGACCGCGATCACGGCTTGCGTGCGGCTGTCGACACCGAGCTTCTGCAGCACGGCCGAGACATGGGCCTTGATCGTTGCCTCCGAGATGCTGAGCTCATAGGCGATCTGCTTGTTCAAGAGGCCCTGGCCGAGCATCATCAGCACGCGGACCTGCTGCGGCGTCAGGCTGCGCAAGCGGGTCTACAGATCCTCCGATCCCGCGCCCGGCTCGCCGGGCCGGAAGTCAGGAGGGGTCCAGACCTCGCCACGGATGATCTCGGCGACCGCCTGCCGGATCTGCTCGACCCGCAGCGACTTCGGAATGAACCCGGATGCGCCGAGGCCAAGGCAACGGCCGATGGTCTCGTCGTCCTCCGTCGCCGAGACGATGACGACAGGCAAGCCCGGATACTGGGCATGCAAATGGAGGAGGCCCGAAAACCCGCGCACGCCCGGCATGGCCAGATCGAGCAGCACCAGATCGATTTAGTGACCCCGCTCGAGCTCGACTGCCAACTCCTCCATGGAGCCGGCTTCGCCAACCTCGATCGTTTGGAAGCCGGCGAGGAGCGCCTGCCGCAAGGCGTCGCGGAACAAAGGGTGATCGTCGACGATGATGATACGCATGCCCGCCATGGCGGTGCCGAATTCTGATCGTTGTGATCGCAAGCTGCCTGCGAGGTGGACCTTGCCATGATCGCGGCCGAACGCCAACACACTCCTGACGGCGACTGCGACCAATGCCGACTCGCGGAACGATTGAAGCCGCGGGGTCGATCATTCTGAAACGTGGCATTGGTGCCGCGACCCTGGCTGGAGGCGGGAGAGCGGCAATGCCCCGCTTGCCTCGCCGCCGCAGCCGGACCACATTCGCTCCACCATGGTGCTCCCGACAGTGGGGACGCCCCAGGGAGACGTCATCGTGGAGGCAGACGTGATCGAGAAGAAGCGGCGCAAGCCCTACTGGCGCGAAACCAAGATGCTGGCGTTCAGCACGTTGATCTTGCCGGGGATGCTGATGCTGGTGCTGCCGTTCTGGAGCGACGAGCTCGCGGGGCCGACCATCATCGGCTTTCCCGTCGGCTTTGCCCTTGCCGCCCACGCCGTCATCCTGGTGGCGGTAGCGGCCGTCGCACGCTTCATCCTGCGCCAGAACGAGATCGATCACTGGCACGGCGCCCACGAGGACCATTGAGTCAGAGCCCGATCTGAGGAGCCGCCATGGCACTCGAGCAACGCGTTCAATTGCCCGCTGCCAATACGGCAATCTATCTCGGCATCTTCGCCAGCGCCTTCGTTGGGCTGGCGTTGCTGTTGCTGGTGCTCGGCGAGCTCGGCGAAGGCGGCAGCTCGACGCTGCTATCGCTCGCGCTCGCTCCAGTCGCCGTCTATCTGCTGATCGGCTTCATGGCGCGCGCCCATGCTCCGGAGGATTTCTTCGTCGCCGGGCGCTCGATCCCGGCCATTTATCAGGGCCTTGCGGCGACGGTCGCAACGCTCGGCGGCGTCGGCACCGTCGCCTTGACCGGCGCGTTCTTTTTCCTCGGTTTCGATGCGCTGCCGTTCTCGATCGGGCTGATGCTGGGTTTGCTGGCCGCTTCGATCCTGGTCGCCCCTTATGTCCGCAAGGACGGCTCCTACACCCTCGCGAGCTATCTGGGCCGCCGCTTCGACAGCCGTCCGCTGCGTGCCATGCTCGGCGTGGCGATGACCGTGCCCGCGCTTTTCATCCTGATCGCCGAGCTGAAGATCGGTATGGCGCTGACGAGTCGCGCGCTCGGTGTCTCCGAGCTGCTGGTGGCTGGCCTCGGCGGCGTCGTGGTTGCGACGGTGGCTGGTCTGGGCGGCGTGCGCAGTCTCACCTGGGCGGGTGCCGCTCAGGCGCTGATCGCGTTGTTGGCGCTGATCACGCCCGCGGTCATTCTCGCGCTGCTGCTCACCAATTTGCCCTTGCCGCAGATCACCTATGGCACGTTGGCCGACGATGTGGCCCGGCTGGAGGCGAGTGCCGGCATCACCGCCAGAATCGTGTCGAAGCTGGCGATCAGCCAGCCGGGCGGCGATCCCGAGCTGCTGATGAAGCCCTTCATGCAGCCGTTCGGTGCCACCGGCTCCTATGGCTTTGCCGCGCTGATGCTGACGGTCGCGTTCGGCGTCGTGTCGTTGCCCGCACTCGGCACCCGCGCATCGGCCTGCCGCAGCGTGTTCGAGGTTCGCCGTGCCATGGGCTGGACGGTGGTGCTGACAGCGGGCGTGCTGCTGACCCTGCCGGCGCTGGCTCTGTTCGCGCGGTATGAGATTCTGTCGGGACTGGCCGGACGGACGTCGGACCAGATCCCGGCCTGGCTCGGCGAGGCGGCGCGGATGGGGCTGGCCAGCTTCGAGACCCAAGGCGGCGTGATTGCGCTCGACCAGTTGCGCTTCCAGCGCGACGGCGTGCTGCTGCTGTTGCCGATGGCGTCGGGCCTGCCGCCGGTGCTGGTGATGGTCGCGCTGGCCGGCGCGATTGCCGCCGTGCTTGCCGCCGCCACCGCCCAGACCCAGGCGCTCGCCGCCCTGTGGGTCGAGGACATCGTCTTTGCCTGGAGCGAGATCGGCTCCCAGCCCGCGATGCGGCTTGCCGCCGGACGCGGTGCGGCGGTGGGAGCAGCCCTGCTCGGTACTTGGCTCGCCGCGTCGGTCAGTGCGGATCCCTTGGCCCTCTTCACCTGGGCGCTGGCGCTCGCGGCCGCCTCGGCCTTCGCCCCGCTCGTCATGTGCGTGTGGTGGAAGCGGATCAACCAGTGGGGCGCGATGGCGGGGCTGCTGGTCGGGTTCGGGACGGCGCTGTTCCTCCTGCTGCTGACGCTCGCGGGCGCGTTGCCGACCGTGTTCGAGCGGAGCGGCGCGTTTGCAACCGTCATCGCCGTGCCGCTCGCCACGGTGACGGCCCTCGTCGTCAGCCTGCTGACGCCGCGCCCGGACCGGCGCATGCTCGAGCTCGTCCGCGACATCCGGGTGCCGAGCGGGGAAACCGTCTACGAGCGCGAGCTCCGCCTCGCCCGCATCGGCAAGCGCTGACCGGCACGAACGGTCGGGGTTGCGGTTGTACAGTCCGGACGGTAAGGCTTGTCGGTCCTGTTTCAGTTCCATGAGTTGCGTATCATGCGTCAGCACCGCCTTCCGCCGGCTGTTCCGGCCGCCAACCCCATCATCGTGGGTGATTGCATCACCGAGCTGGCCCGGCTGCCGGAGCGAAGCGTCGATCTGGTGTTTGCCGACCCGCCCTACAATCTGCAACTCGAGCGCGAGCTGCTCCGGCCCAACAACACCCGTGTCGATGGCGTCGACGACGACTGGGACCGGTTCGCCGATTTCGCCACTTACGATCGCTTCACGCGCGATTGGCTCGGGCAATGCCGGCGTGTGATGAAGCCCGACGCCGCGCTCTGGCTGATCGGCTCCTACCACAACATCTTCCGCCTCGGCACCGCGCTGCAGGACCTGGGCTTCTGGATCCTCAACGACGTGGTCTGGCGCAAGGTCAACCCCATGCCCAATTTCCGCGGACGGCGTTTCACCAATGCGCACGAGACGATGATCTGGGCGTCACGCGATCGGCGCTCGCGCTATACATTCAATTACGAGGCGATGAAGGCGCTGAACGATGATCTGCAGATGCGCTCGGAGTGGCTGATCCCGATCTGCTCGGGACCGGAGCGCCTGAAGGACGAGGGCGGGCGCAAGGCCCATCCGACGCAGAAGCCCGAAGCGCTGGTCGCTCGCGCGTTGATCGCCTCGACCCGGCCCGGCGACGTCGTGCTCGATCCGTTCTTCGGCACCGGCACCACCGGCGCCGTCGCCCGCCGTCTCGGGCGGCGTTTCATCGGCATCGAGCGCGATCCCGACTACGCGCGGGCGGCCGGGGAAAGGATCGCCCGCGTGGTGCCGCTGCCGCCCTGCGCCCTCGAGATCGCCCGCAGCAAGAGGAGCGAGCCGCGTGTGGCCTTCGGCACCATCGTGGAAATGGGTCTGGTCGAGCCGGGCGGGCCGCTGTTCGACCCTTCCGCCAGCATCCGCGCCGAGATCCGGATCGACGGCACGCTGGCCTGCAACGGCGCGGAAGGCTCGATCCACAAGCTCGGGGCGCAAGTGCAGGGCCGCTCGGCCTGCAATGGCTGGACCTTCTGGCATTTCGAGACGGACGCCGGCCTGAAGCCGATCGACCTCCTGCGCGATGAGGCACGCCGCCAGCTCGGCCTCTCGCCGTCCCCCGCCCATGCCTGAGTTGGCGGAATGGCTGCCAACTCACCACCGCCGCAATCCCCCCGCAAACGGCCGCTTGTGTCGCGCACCGGCCCTCGTCATAAGTGCGCCGAACACGTTTTGCGCGAGGCCCTGACAGTGAGCATCCGTAGCGCTGTCGGGTCCGCCTGCTCCCGAGGAGTGCCCGCATGTCGACCCGCCAGGACGGACCCAAGAGCCCGCCCATCTCGTCGCGTCGCGAGCTGGTCGAATACTTCGAGCAGGGCTGCAAACCCGCGAGCCAATGGGTGATCGGGACCGAGCACGAGAAGTTCCCGTTCAACCGGTCCGATCTGACGCCGGTGCCCTATGGCGGCCCGCGCGGCATCAGAGCGATCCTCGAAGGCCTGATCGAGCGCCAGGGCTTCGTGCCGGTGATCGAGGGCGAGAACATCATCGCGCTGCAGATCCCCGATGCCAAGGGCGGCGGCTCGATCTCGCTGGAGCCGGGCGGGCAGTTCGAGCTTTCAGGGGCAACGCTGAAAACGGTCCACGAGACCGAGCATGAGCTCATCAGCCATTTCGATCAGACCCGTGCCGTTGGCGACAGCCTCGGCATCGGCTTTCTGCCGATCGGCTTTTCCCCGCTCTGGAGCCGTGCCGGGACACCCGGGATGCCCAAGGGGCGCTATGCCATCATGACCGCCCATATGCCCAGGGTCGGTGGCCTCGGTCTCGACATGATGTACCGCTCCTCGACGGTCCAGGTGAACCTCGACTTCGGCAGCGAGGCTGACATGGTGACGAAGTTTCGCGTCTCGCTCGCGCTGCAGCCGGTGGTCGCGGCGTTGTGCGCCAACTCGCCTTTCACTGAAGGCAAGCCCAACGGCTTCCTCAGCTTTCGCAGCGAGATCTGGCGCGATACCGACCCCCACCGCACCGGCATGCTGCCCTTCGTGTTCGAGCAGGGCTTTGGTTTCGAGCGCTACTGCGACTACGTGCTCGACGTGCCGATGTATTTCGTCTTCCGCGAGGGGCGCTATATCGATGCGTCCGGCCAGTCCTTCCGTGACTTCCTCGAGGGCAAGCTCGCCGCGCTTCCGGGCGAGCGTCCCGACCTGGGTGATTGGGCGGACCATGTCTCGACCGCCTTCCCCGAAGTGCGCATGAAGCGGTTCCTCGAAATGCGGGGCGCGGATGCGGGCGGATTGCGGCGCCTGCTCGAGGTGCCCGCGTTCTGGACGGGTTTGCTCTATGATCAGGGCGCGCTCGATGCCGCTGCCGACCTCGTCAAGGGCTGGACCGCCGCCGAGCGCCAGGCAATGCGCGATGCGGTGCCCCGGACGGCGCTCGCGACCCAGTTTCGCAAGCACACGGTCGGCGAGATCGCACGCGAGGCCGTGGCGATCGCGCGCGCGGGCCTGAAGCGCAGGTCGAAGCACGATGCCGAGGGCCACGACGAAACCCGGCACCTGGCCGGCCTCGAGGAGATCGCGCAATCGGGTCGCACCGACGCCGAGCGGCTGCTCGAGGCTTATCATGGCGCCTGGAAAGGCGATGTCCGCCAGGCTTTTTCGACGCTCGCGATCTGATCGTGCCGGGCAGCCGCGTTGCGGTCATGTTGCACTGCGGCATAAAGCCCCGACGATTCATGTTGCGCTGCCGCAAATCGGTCGCGTTGGTCTGGCAGGGTTCAGCATGAGTTGCTGATCCTCGATCGGCGGCTGTTCGAGGTGCTTCCGCTCTGTCGGAAGCCAAGGATCGCGAGCAAACGACGGTCCCGCCTCCCCAAGGGGGAAAATCAAGGAACGTAGAGGCCGCAACGCCCGGCTGCCGGAAACTCCGGTCGCGGAGCGTTGACGGTCCGAAAAACATGGAGAATGATCATGAAGAGCACCGTTCCAACCATCGCCCAGTCTCAGAGCCCGCAGGCCGGCTCCGGCCTGGCAGCCGAGGGCACCATTGCCGGTCGCATTGTCGAGGGCATCGGGCGTCGCATTGTCGCCTGGCGCAACCGTCAATCGATGCGGGAGCTGCTGACTTTCGACGAGCGCCAGCTGAAGGACATCGGCCTCACCCGTGTCGACGTCGAGTGGGCGATGATGCAGTCCTGGAGTGTGGACCCATCGATCGAGCTCAACAACCGGCGGCGCTCGAGTGAAACCCCAATCGCGCGCTGAGACTGCGACCCCTGCAATCGAGTAGGGGGGGGGGCCTCGCGGTTCCCCCCTCTCACACCACCGAGCGTACTCACCGTACCCGGCGGTTTCCAGCCGATTGCAACGCAACGTCATGGCCTCGGCTGCGGGCGGACTGCCCGACAACCGCCACCATCCTTTACCCGAGACCGCCAGCGGCCAGGCACGCCGAGCTTCACGAGGAAGTCGACGGGTCGGCTTGGCGCGCTTGCAGCGTTACGGCGCGTCAATCTGGGTGAGACCGCCTTTTCGGTTTTCTTGATTGTCGCGTGTATCGCCGGTCGGCCGCGTCCGCGCTTGCGGTCGAGGGCTTCGCGGCGGCGATAGCTCTCGACGTTCATCTCCAGGATCGTGGCGTGGTGGACGAGGCGGTCGATCGCCGCCAGAGTCATCGCCTGATCCGGGAAGATCTTGCCCCATTCGCCGAACGGCTGGTTGGCCGTGATCAGCATTGAGCGTCGTTCGTAACGCGCGGCAATCAACTCGAACAGCACACTGGTCTCGGCTTGGTCCTTGGTGCCGTCATGGATAGGGGTCGGGATGGACTCTCACCCTCCCCTCCGAACCGGACTGGCGGTTTTCCCGCATCCGGCACTCCAGTCGGTGGTTTCCTCATCGGGACTGTCTCGCGGTCTGCCAGGCCGTGTGAAGTGCGACCAGCCCGGCAGTCGCGAAGAGAGCATTTGGCCAGCGGCGATGGTCGTCTCGACAGTAGCCAGCACTCGGGCGTTTCTCCTGCTTGCGCAGAAGCCCTCGCAACCGGCGCCAGATCATCTTGTCGATATCGCTGAAGGTGGTCGGGTGAGCCTGCTTGAAGTAGCCGAACCAGCCCCGGAGCGACCGGTTCAGATCAGCGACCACGACCGCGAGGCTGTCGCCCCGGGTCCGTCGCGTCTTCTCCCGGATCGCGTCCTTGAGCTTCTTCATGCTCTTCTTGCGAACGAATCGCCTGCCGGCTTCGAACCGGTAGCCGAGGAACTCGAACCCTTGCCCCGGTATCCGATCGTGCCGGAGGCGCGCGTCTTCGACACGACCGCCGACATGCGTCTTCGTCATGGCGTAGCCGTGCTCCGCACGGACGGGATGCAGCACGAGGCCGTTCTCCGCGACCCATCCCCTGACGAGCGCGAGGGCGGCTTGCGCCTCCTCCTTGCTCCGGGTCAGGATCACGAAATCGTCCGCGTATCGCACGTCGTGTTGGAGACACGCCTTCGGCATGATGCGGTACCCGCGTTCAGCCATCAGCTTATCCAGGGGGTCGAGATAGATGTTGGCCAGCAGCGGGCTGATCACAGAACCCTGTGGTGTGCCCCCGGTTGGCGTCCATCGCTCCAGACCCTTCAGGATGTCGGCCTTCAGCCAACCACGGATCAGATCGAGCACGCGACCATCGCTGATCCGTTCCTCGACCCGTGCCATCAGACGGTCATGCGGGATCGAGTCGAAATAGGCCTGCAGGTCGGCGTCCACCAGTCGTGCTGGAAGCGCGCGTCTTCGACACGACGGTGTAGCCGTCCTTGAGCAGCCGATCGACCTCGCGCAACGCGTCGTGGCACCCGCGTCCCGAACGGAAGCCGTAGCTTCCATCACAGAACGTCACCTCGAAGATCGGTTCGATGTCATGTCGCAGACATGCCTCCGGCATGGTGCCGGACCGCCTGCTGGACGTCGTGTCGAAGACGCGCGCTTCCAGCACGATGCGATCCTTGACCGTTGGAATGCCCAGCGGTCTCGTCTTGCCGTCGCCCTTGGGAATGTCCACTCGCTTGACGGCCTGCGGACGGTACGTGCCCTCACGCAAGGCCGTCGACAGCTCGGACAGATAAAGCTCCGCCTTCGCTGCGAACCGTTCGTCGTGTCGTAGACGCGCCTCCGGCACGATGCTTTGCCCATCCACACCCGCTGCGCCTTTGTTCGCGCGGACTTTCGCCCATGCGACCGCCAGCGTCTTGAGTGCGAACACCTTGTCCATCAAACTGAACCATTTGCCGCCTTTGACGCCGCTTACCAGCGCCGACAGCATCCGCTCCGTCCAGACCGAGGCTTCGACCCACGGTAGGCGTCGTGCGGTCTCTGCACCTTGCATAGCCGTTGCCAGCACTGTTGGTGCTTTCTGTGCTTCAGTCATGGTCTTCACGTATCCACCTTCCTACCCACCTTCCCTCGGGCCGGTTTTGCTACCCGGCCTTTCCGCGATCCATTTGGACGGGATCACATCGGTACTATGCGGGCTCTGACTCCTGCCCGGCTCGCATATGCCGGACAGGTCTCTCCGCTTGCTTTGCCTTGCCGTCCGAGCATCCCATCCCCAACCACGTCGTGTGCCTCGATGTCGCTTTGGCAGTCACATCAGCGCATCGAGATAGGCCCGAGGGCCCAGGCTTCGCCAAGCTACGGCAAGCTCGCCACATCACTCCGCCGAAACGGGTTCGTCATCCTACGGGCTGCTCATTCGCCTACGGTTGCTCTCCACCCCGCCTCGCGGCGGATGCAGTTACCTTCGGCTACATAGGTCGTGACCTCCTATGGACTGGACTTGCACCAGCCTGACAATGCAACATCACGGACGCACCGCAGCATGGCTTCGCCATGACGCGGTGGCATCTCGCCGGATGGTGCGAGATGGATTGCGGCCTCAGCGAAGTTCCCGCTGCCCGTGAAGGTGCTGTCGGCCCTGTTCCCCCGCCGCATGATCGAGGCGCTGGTTGCGGCGCACACCGCCGGCAAGCTCGTCTTCTTCAACGAGCTCACGCACCTCGCCGGCGCAGCCGGGTTCGCCGATCATCTCGAGCCATTGCGTGCCAAGCGATGGCACGTCTACGCCAAGCGCCCGTTCGGCGGCCCACAAGCCGTGCTCGCCTATCTCGCCCGCTACACCCACCGTGTCGCGATCTCCAGCCGGCGCCTGATCAAGGTCGACGCGCACGGCGTCACGTTCAAGCTCAAGGATTACCGGATCGACGGCCCCGGCCGCTACACGGCGATGACCGTGCACCCGCATGAGTTCATCCGCCGCTTCCTCATCCACGTGCTCCCCAAGGGCCTGCACCGCATCCGCCATTACGGTCTGCTGGCGAACGGCCAGCGCGAGGCGAGCCTCGCCAAGGCCCGCACACTGCTGCGCCTGAGGTCCATCGATCCTGCCGACGACAATCTCCGTCGCGCCAGCCCTGCTGAGCCCGTCGATAGACCGGCCGTGCTCCCGCGTCCGTGCCCCTGCTGCGGCTCACCGATGCTCATCATCGAGACCTTCGAGGGCGTCTGCCGGCCACGACCTCACGCACAATCGGCGAACGCCATGGCGAGGCCCGACACGTCATGACCGAGGCTGCTCTCGCAGAGCCCGACATCTTCGATCATTGCTGTCGCTGGTCACCCACCGGCTGCGATGGCGCTTGCCGAGATCGCTGCCGAAGGGCGCGCCGGGGCGCTCCCCAGCGGCCGGCCAGCATCAATCCAGGTATCGCGATGGGCCTCGGACCATGCATCCAGACGCCTGCTCCGCCCGATCCGGACCAGCCTCGGCGCCGATCAGCGCTCGCTGCGCCCGCCACGACCCCCAAATCCCCATAGCGCTCGCGGCGCCTTCGGGTGCCCACTCGCTCGCGGGTTCCTTCCCTGGAGGCTTCCGTACGTCGGCCCCCGTGTGCGAGGATACGCTTGCGACGGGCCGACATCCGGAACCCTTCACA
>JANNSW010000136.1:0-15228 GCA_031403055.1 Hyphomicrobiaceae bacterium
CGCCGGGGCGCTCCCCAGCGGCCGGCCAGCATCAATCCAGGTATCGCGATGGGCCTCGGACCATGCATCCAGACGCCTGCTCCGCCCGATCCGGACCAGCCTCGGCGCCGATCAGCGCTCGCTGCGCCCGCCACGACCCCAAAATCCCCATAGCGCTCGCGGCGCCTTCGGGTGCCCACTCGCTCGCGGGTTCCTTCCCTGGAGGCTTCCGTACGTCGGCCCCCGTGTGCGAGGATACGCTTGCGACGGGCCGACATCCGGAACCCTTCACATTGAACCCTTCACACTTTCTGCCATGCGCCCCTAACCAAATGGTGCGCCGCACAAAGTTGCGTCATCTCAAGAGCCGACCTCGAGCCGCTGGTGATCGGCGACGCGGGGGGCGCCACCGACCACGTCCGGTCATTGAGGCATCGCGTCGACGTTCAGATATTGATCTTCTTGGCGATCTCGATCGCGTCATCGACCTCGATGCCGAGGTCGCGCACGGTGCTTTCGATCTTCGAATGTCCGAGCAACAGCTGGACCGCACGGAGGTTCCCCCCTTCGCCCATAGATCAGCACTGCCTTCGTGCGGCGGAGCGAATGCGTGCCGAACTTCGCAAGATCGAGGCCAATGCTGGCGACCCATTCCAGCACGAGCCTCGCGTACTGAAGTGTGATCAATCCGCGAGATGCATCATCACGACCTGCAAACAGGAACTGACCTGGTATTCTGCCCGTCAGCCTCAGGTAGTCGTCGATCGCCTGTGGCGCCTGGTCGGTCAGCTCGAGCCGCACGGGCCGGCCGGTCTTCTTCTGCCGGATGGTAGCGCGGTCCATCGAGTACCCGCTCGGGGCCACGTCATCGACGCGAACGGCGACGGCGTCGTTCTAGGGAGGTCGCCGGACCGGCAGATTGATAACAAGCTCATCGTTGTCGTTCATGGTCTGTCTCCTTGGTTGAGGGACAGATTTTCTCGTATCCTAGACGGAACAAGCGGCTGATATCAGGAGGGATTCCATACCGCCGCTCTCATCGTGTGGTTGCCGTCCGTCGATTCCTTGTTTGAATTGCCTTTGTCTGGAGTTGCTGAGTGAGGCGTTGAGCTGCTCGGCTGCGTGCAGCCGCCGTGGCTCAGTTCGGAGCATCGCCAATAAGAGTTCAGCACTCTGCCGTCACAGCCTGCAGATCCTGTCGCCCAGCGCGACCTCGCCATCCTGCTCGATCGAGCAAAGGATGCCGCGCAGGCGCATACGCTCGTGATCAGGATGGGAAACCCAGTCCTGCGCGGCGCGACCGTACCGCACCCTCCACTTGGCGCAGCCGTCGTTCCAGATGTCCGAGACCTGCACCACCGCGGTGCCGATCTTCAGACATGCGCCCGTCGGCAGCGCATCAAGCGACGTGTTCAGGTCGGCGACGATCGCATCGCCCGGATGCAGTGTCGTGTCGCGATCGCGCCAAACGAGATCGAGAACCCTGCTTGGCAGGATCGAGACCTGGATCCGGGGATCGGGCCTGCCATCAGGTAGTTTCAGCCAAGGTCTTCCCATCTCGAAGTCGCCATCGATGCCGTGCTCACGGCTCAGCGTCAGCCGTTCGGGGAACTCGCGCTTGTTATAGGCCGGCCTGCGGCAGAGGATTGCCACTCGGGTGTCGGTCGCCGGCGCGTCCAGGACGAACGCAAGCGCGCGCTCGAGCTCTTCGGTGGACACGTGATTGCTGTTCGCAGCACCGTCCTTCGGTCCATCGTTCATGGTGCTCTCGTCTCGTTCATTCGCTCTCCTCTACTCATGCGCTGTGGCCTGGCCTCGAGAGCACGGCGTTTCAAGTGTTGGTGCCGCGCCGTGCATGAGCTGCAGGTGCCGGGTTGAGCCGATGCGCGGACGCTCGTTGCGATGACCGACTCCAGCTCCTTGGGTCGCTGTGCCTCGACAGCCGGAATTACGAGCGTGCAGACGGCACCGAGGACGAGCAATCGGAGCGTCGTCGTCCACGGCGACAAGGCAGTAGCACTCCGCTGCCAGACCGGCCTCATCATCTGACGAGATGGTGCGGTCATGCGACGACCGGGGCAAGTCGCGCATAGAACGTCCGTACCGGGGCACTCGCATGCCAGCTACAAACCGTTCCCTGCGGAATGAAGAAAACATCTCCCGCCACGAACTGGTGAAGGCGACCGCTCTCCTCGGTCACCGTGAGTTCGCCCGCGAGCATCCGCCTCATCTCATGGGCTGGAGAAGGCCGCATCGAGCCTTGGAATGCAGTCGCTGCCCGCAGCCCCACGCGGAAGTTGCCGGCCGCGTTGGTGAAGGCCGTGCTGGTGCGCTCGAGCGGCGCACCGTCGCCGGTCGCGGCCTGACCCGTCGAGCTATCGAACGTCATCCCCATTTCGAGCGCCGCGGCATCGAGCACCACGACGCCGCCCTCGGCCGTTGTGAGCTCGGGTGTCGGCACGCCGGGCGGTGCATAGGTCATGTAGAACTTCCGCAGGAAACCAACCTGCTTCCAGCTGATCGGAATGGCATTGCGGATGCAGAACGATTGTCCGGCGTGCACGAGTGTCTCACAACCGTCGCCGTCGGCCATGGCGACGCGGCCTTCCAGGATGCACATGAACTCGTCGCCCGGATACGGACCGAACGTCTCCTGCATGGAGGTCGTCGTCCACACGCCAACCGTCAAGCCGAGCGCAGCGTCCTGGAAGTAGACGTGCACGTGCTGCTGCGGCAGCTGCGACTGGAAGTCCTTCGGATCGAGTGTCATCCGAGCGAGGCCGGTGCCCGCCGGGCCTTCGCGCTCCAGCCGGTGGATACACTGACCCGAAATCATCGCGTGGATCCTTTCCTTCTCGATCAATCCACCAATCCACTTCGTCCGTCGACGACCGCAGGCTCTCCCTCGAGCGCCCACAACGGCTAAGGCGAGCGCGGCCCTAACGAAGGATCGGTCCGTCAATTCTACCGATTTGGAAGCCCGCCTCAGCCACGAAGAGCACGAGCTCTCAACGCGGCAGAGTTACACAAATTCTGATTGACTGGTCAATCAGAATAGTGAGACAATCGATCATCGGGCATTCGAAGCCGGAACCAGTGGAGGCAAGCGGTGGCCATTGACATCACGGACACGATCAAGCGGTTGGAAAACCGGGACATCACGCGGCGCGACCTCGGCAAAGCGCTCGCAGCCACTGGGTTCACTCTGGCGACCATCCCGTTCTGGTCGCGGCCGGTCAGCGCGGCCGGCGATCAAGCGGTTTATTTCACTTGGGCCGGCTTCGACGTTCCCGAGGCGTTCCCAGACTATGTCGCCAAGCACGGCGCAACGCCGGACCTGCCGACCTACGGCAGCGCAGAAGAAGCGTTCACCAAATTGAGCACCGGCTTCAAAGTGGATGTCGTAATGCCATGCAGCAGCGATGTTCCGCGATGGCGGTCGGCTGGTCTCGTTCAAGCCATCGATACGTCGCGGCTTTCAAATTGGGCCGACGTGATCCCGACGCTGAAGTCTCTCGAAGGAACGGTTGTCGACGGCAGGAATTGGTTCGTGCCCTGGGAATGGGGACACACCTCGGTGACCTATCGCACCGACCTCTTTGATCTCGCCGGCAAGGAGGAATCCTGGGGCATGCTCTGGGACGAGCGCTACTCCGGGCGGCTCTCGATCCTGGATGCGGCCGAGGACGCCTTCTGGTGCTCAGCGATCTACGGCGGGGTCGATGTCGATAATCTCACGGACGAAGCGATCGCGAAGGTATTCGCGTTGATGAAGCAACAGCGCAGCCTGCTCAGATTCAGGCAGAGCGATAGCACGTCGCTCGTGCAGGCACTGGCATCCGGTGAGGTCGTGGCCGCTATGACCTGGAACGATGTAGCATTCACTTTGAACAGTGAAAAGGTTCCGGTCAAGTTTGCACGGACGAAGGAAAAGAATCTTTCTTGGGTTTGTGGTATGGTGATGGCCAAGGATGCTCAGCATTCCGATAGGGCGTACGATCTGCTCGATGCTGTGCTCGCCAAAGCGAGTGGCGAATGGCTCATCGAGTCGAGCAGCTATGGCCATTCCAACCTCACGTCGTTCGCAAAATTCTCCGATGAAGACCTTGCAGCCAGAGGCCTCGCACGCAATGCCGTTGAGGTCATCAATGGCGGTGTGTTCATCAAGCCGCAGGCTCAGGAGATCACTCAGAAGATCAATCGGGCATGGGGTGAATTGGTCGCCGAGTAGGCGTTCCGAGACTGCCGATGTGTGTCGAGGAGCGGGGGCGCCACGCATTGGATAGTGCCCAAGGGGGCGTCCTTTCGGATCACCTTAGACCGGCCATCCGGCAGCGACGGCCGGCGCCCACTAGTGGAGCGAGTTTGACATTTGAGTCCCGGTTGCCGCAAGGCTCGCACTCAAATGTCGAACTCAAAAGCTCCACTAGGATCATAAGCTTGCTAGTGGTCCTAGTAGATCCGACATTTGCTCCGGCGCGTGCAGCTGGGGGACGCAATTGTTGGATTTGGACCAATAGAATATCAAGCGAAGTCTGCACGCGGACATTTCCGGCTTTGCGTGCAAATGACGACATGGAACCTCCGAGACGGCAACTCGCGAACTGTGCACAGGCCGAGATCACGTCTCGGGAAGCTACCTGCAGGAGCGTCACATGGATTGTTTTTGATGGCTCAATCGAATCCGCGACAATCCGATCATGACTGACGGGATCCGCAATCACGCCACCGCTAGCTCATCCCCGACGCGGCTCTACGGCCATCTTGCGGGTTGGATTGCGTGCTACCGCGCCAGCGAAGGGTTGAGGGGCTATGCGCTCATCGCCCCGACGTTGCTGTTGATGCTGATATCGCTGGCGGCGCCGTTCCTGTATTTAATGCTCCTGAGCTTCTGGTCGCAGGATTTGCTGACGATCAGCAAAGATTTTACTCTGGAGAACTATCAGGCATTTATCAAAAAGCAAAGCCAGCAGAATCTACTGCTGCGCTCGCTCAAGATATCGGCCATTGTTACGTTTGTGACTGTGGTCACCGCCTATCCTATTGCCTATTTCATCGCGATTCATGTTAAGAGGAACAAACTCTTCTGGATCATTATGATCACGATCCCATTTTGGACGAGTTATCTGCTGCGTGTCTTTGCCTGGAAAGTCATTCTCGGTTACAATGGCATCATCAACTCTGGTCTGATGTCCGCAGGGCTGATTGACCAGCCACTGGAGTTTCTGCTCTACAACGAGTTCGCGGTCGTGCTGACGCTGGTTCACGCCTTCGCAGCGTTTGCGATCCTGCCGATCTATGTGTCGCTGGAGAAGATCGATCGTTCGCTGCTGGAGGCAGCAACGATCCTGGGCGACGGACCGCTGATGCGCTTCCTGCGCGTCACCCTGCCCCTGTCGATGCCGGGCGTGGTGGCGTCATGCCTCCTGGTCTTCATCCCGACCGTCGGTGACTACGTCACGCCGGCTCTGCTGGGTGGGCCCAAGGGCATCATGATCGGCAACCTCATCCAGCTGCAGTTCGGCGGCTCAAACAACTGGCCCATGGGGGCCGCATTGTCGATCATCTCGCTCCTGGCGATTACCGCGGCCGTATGTGCGTTTCTGTGGTGCATGAAGCGGGTCAGGACCCAAGAGCTGTGATTGCCAACCCGCCCAAATTCGCGATCAATCCCTTGCGCGGCTATGCGATAGCCTACTTGGCATTCGTCTACATTCCCGTGCTGTTCCTACCTCTGTTTTCCTTCAATGATTCGAGCATCATTGCGCTTCCGCTCCGCGGCTTCACGCTGCAGTGGTACGCTCAAGCTTTCGCGGACGAACGCTTGGTGCGCTCGCTCGTGAACAGCTTCTGGGTCGGCATTCCGGTCGCCATCATCAGCACTGCACTCGGCACGATCGCGGCAAAAGCCGTCACCCGCTATCGCATGCCGGGCAAGGATTCCGTTGTCAGCTTCCTGATGGCGCCGCTGGTGGTGCCGGGCATCATCGTCGGCATCGCGCTCCTCGTCATTCTCAACGCACTAGGCATCGAGCTGTCACTGTGGACCATCGGGTTTGCTCATTTGCCCGGATGCACAGCCTTCGCCATGTGGATCATGATCGCCCGGATCGAGGGATTCGACCACTCGCTCGAGGAAGCGTCCCTGAACCTCGGAGAAGGCCCCTGGATGACATTCTGGCGCGTCACCTTTCCGATTATCCTGCCCGGCATCGTCGCCAGTCTACTGCTGACGTTCACGATCTCGTTCGATGAGTTCATCCTCGCGTACTTTCTAAGCGGCAGCGAGCCGACCTTGCCGGTGCAGATGTGGAACTCGCTCCGGTTCCCGGCGCGGCTGCCAGCAGTCCTCGCGCTCGGCTCGATCATCCTCATCGCGTCATTCCTGGTCGTGCTGCTCGCCGAGTGGATACAGCGCCGCGGGACCTACAAATGAGGCAGCACTTGAGCAATTCGCACGACGACGCCTACATCTCGATCCAAACGGTCAGCAAGCAATTCGGCAACGTCCGTGCCGTCAACGATGTGAGCATCGATATTCGACGGGGCGAGTTCTTCTCGCTGCTCGGGCCGTCGGGTTGCGGCAAGACGACGTTGCTGCGCATGCTCGCCGGGTTCGAGTTCCCGACCACGGGCGAGCTGTTCATCGATGGCCAACCAATGTCGCCGGTCGCGGCAAACCACCGCCCCGTTGGCATGGTGTTCCAGAACTACGCCATCTTCCCACACCTGACGGTGCGGCAGAACATCGGCTATTCGCTGCGCAAGGAGCGGCTTTCCGCAGCCGAGTTCGATGCCAGGGTCGGCGAGATGCTGGACCTGATCAAGCTGCCTGGATACGAGAAGCGCGGGGCGCACGAACTCTCCGGCGGCGAGCGCCAGCGCGTGGCGCTCGCACGGTCGCTGATCCGACGGCCCAAGGTGCTCCTTCTCGACGAGCCGCTCGGCGCCCTCGACAAGCAGTTGCGCGAGCGCATGCAGATCGAGCTGCGTCAGCTGCAGCGCACGCTCGGCACCACCTTCGTGTTCGTGACGCACGATCAAGAGGAGGCGCTCGCCCTCTCGGACCGGATCGCCGTGATGTCGAAGGGGAGCTGCCTGCAAGTCGATACGCCATTGGAACTCTACGAGGCGCCACGCAGCCGGCGGGTAGCCGAGTTCATCGGCACGATGAACTTCTTCGATGGACAGGTCAGCCGGGTCGCCGGCGGTACTGCGGAGATCGATGCGGGGCCGATCGGCGCACTTGCCGCGCCCGTCAAGGGCATCGAAGTTTCGCCCGGGCAGAAGATCCTCGCTGCGCTGAGACCCGAGCGATTCGAAATCTCCGAGACGAAGCCTGCCGGCAGGCGATCCATCGGAGCGGTGCTCGATGCGGCATCATATCTGGGTGACAGAAGCCATCTCCATGTACGTGTCGATGGACTGGCGAAGCCGGTCATCGTCTCGGCACCGAGCCGGCGGCGAGCCTGGACTCCAGCCAACGACAGTACGCCGAGGCTCTGGTTGAGCTGGGACGACGACGCCGTCGTGCTCCTCGACCCCGCCTTGTGATCAAGGCTCTGCCCGAGATTGGCAGTGTCGCAATCCATCCCGCAACACGAGTATGAAATGCCCAGGTCGTCAAAGACAAGCCGGCAGGACCGTAGCCGCGCGGCGGTGCGCGTCCTACGCCACCAACAGCTGATTGATGCAACCATCGATTCGATTGCCAAGCGGGGCTTCTCCGGCACCACGCTCAGCGCGGTCACGGACGGCGCCGACCTCTCGCATGGCGTCGCCAACTTCTATTTCGAAAGCAAGGAGGCGCTGTATCTCGCAGCGCTCGAATATCTTGCCGACGAGCACTACGAGTGCTGGCAAGCGGCCATGCGCGCCGCGGGCAAGGCGCCCGCCGATCAGCTTCGTGCCATTGTCGCCGCCGACTTCAATCCGAAGGTCTGCTCGAGAAAAAAGCTCGCCGTCTGGTTCGCCTTCTGGGGGCAGGCGCAGTATCGGCCGAACTATCTCGACGTGCACAGCGCGCACGACGACCAACGCTATGTGGAAATGCGGCGGCTCTGCACCGAGATCATCGCCGAAGGCGGCTATCAGGACCTCGATCCGACCTCAGAGGCGAACAGCATCGAGGCGATTATCGACGGCCATTGGCTCAGCCTGCTGCTCTATCCCAAGGAGCTCACCCGGGCTGAGGCCCTTCGCGCGGTCCTCACCTCTCTGGCGAGAACATTCCCCAAGCACTTCGTGCATCCCTGCCGCCGCGCTGAGGTAGCCTGCGCCACCTCCTGTTCGTCGAAGCCGACCTCGAAGGATGCTAGATGACACGCGATCCACGTTACGATGTCCTGTTCGAGCCGGTCCGGATCGGCCCAGTGACGGCCAAGAACCGCTTCTATCAGGTACCTCATTGCACGGGGAGCGGCTCGGCGCGGCCGCGCACGCTCGCCGGCATGCGCGAGGTCAAGGCCGAAGGCGGCTGGGCCGTCGTCAACACCGAGTACTGCAGCGTTCACCCGGCGTGTGACGACGTGCCCTATCCGACGGCTTCCCTCTGGGACAATGGCGACGTCAAGGCCCACGCACTGATGACTGGGAAGGTGCATGCGCACGGGGCGCTCGCCGGCGTCGAGCTGTGCATCGGGGGAGCCCGGATGGCGAACCTCGGAACGCGGGAGACCGCGCTTTCCGTCTCGAGCCGGGTGAACACCGCAGGCAACCCGTTCCAGACGCGTGCCATGGACAAGTCCGACATTCGCGAGGTCCGCCGCTGGCATCGCAAAGCCGCGCTGAGGGCAAAGGAGGCAGGTTTCGACATCGTCTATGTCTACGCGACCCACGGCTACCTGCCCTCGGAGTTCCTCTCGAAGGTGCACAACACCCGGATCGACGAGTACGGCGGCTCGCTGAAGAACCGGCTGCGACTCACTCGCGAGCTGATCGAAGAGACGAAAGAGGCGGTCGGCGCCACCATGGCCGTCGCTGTCCGCATCTCCGCGGAGACCAATGGCGGCTCCGACGGCGGCGACGGCCACCCGATGCCCGGCGAGACACCCGAGATATTCGAGTTGATCGGCGAACTTCCCGATCTCTGGGACGTGAGCGTCAACGACTACACCCTCGAAATGGGGCTTTCTCGGTTCGTGCCCGAGGCGGCGCTCGAGCCCTATGTGGCCGGCATCAAGGCGATGACCACGAAGCCTGTCGTGTCCGTCGGCCGCTTCACCTCGCCCGACACCATGGTCCAACAGATCAAGCGCGGGGTTCTCGATTTCATCGGCGCTGCACGCCCTTCGATTGCCGATCCGTTTCTGCCGAAAAAGATCGAGGAGGGGCGGCTCGAGGACATCCGCGAGTGCATCGGTTGCAACATCTGCTATACGGGCGATGGACTCGCCGCGCCGATCCGCTGCACGCAGAACCCGAGCATGAGCGAGGAGTGGCGCCGCGGCTGGCATCCCGAGCGGGTTCCCGCCAAGGGGTCGGAGGCTACCGTTCTGGTGATCGGCGCCGGGCCCGCCGGCCTCGAGGCCGCGCATATCCTCGGCAAGCGCGGCTATCAGGTGATGCTCACTGAGGCAGGCCGCGAGCTCGGCGGCCGGGTGACGCGGGAGGCGAAGCTCCCGGGTCTCGGCGCCTGGATCAGGGTGCGCGACCATCGCCTGCTGCAGATCGAGAAGTTGGCGAATGTCGAGGTCTTCCGCGAGAGCGCGATGACGGTCGATGATGCGCTTGCGGTCGGCGCCCAGCATGTCGCTGTTGCAACCGGTTCCCACTGGCGCCGGGACGGCTTCGGCCGGAGCAATGCGGCTGCGATCAAGGGGCTCGCCGCGGCGGCGAGCATCTATACCCCAGACGACCTGATGGCCGGTCGCCTGCCCAAGGGCCCGACCGTCGTCTTCGACGACGACAACTACTACATGGGGACTGTCCTCGCCGAGCTGTTGAGGGCGGCGGACGTGCCGGTGACGTTCGTCACGCCAGAGGATGCGGTCGCGAGCTGGGGCGAGTACACGATGGATCGCTGGCGTGCCCAGACGCGGCTGATGGAGATGGACGTCGCGCTGGTGACGGGGCACAACCTGACGGCGTTCGACGGCAGCTCGGTCACGCTCGCCTGCGAGTACACCGGCCGGCACCGCGCCGTGGAGGCGACAGCCGTCGTACTGGTGACGGCACGCCTGCCCGACGACGGCCTCTACAGCCGCCTCGCCGAACGGCTCGCGGCGGCGCCTGACGCAAGGCTCAAGTCGTTCACACGCATCGGGGATTGCGATGCTCCCTCGATCATCGCGGGCGCTGTCTTCTCCGGGCACCGCTTTGCCCGCGAGCTCGACGCGACGATCGACCGCGACAATCCACTGAAACACGACCGCGTCTTCTTCGAGGATGTGGCGTGAAGCGCGACCGCTCAACACCTGGAGTCCTGTAATGACCGCAACGGCCGAGCACCGTGCAAACAAGCCCGTCGCCGAGATCTGGTGCTGCTATGACCCTGCCGGCGGCTGGCACAGCGTTGCCGAACGAGCCTGTCATCCGCTCGAGGTGCCGCAGCTCGCCCAACCAACCGCGACACCCCAGAGCATCCGCCCCTACCTGAAGACAATCCAGCCAGCGTGCTCGATCGCCAAACGGTTGATCATGCGTCCGGCTTCCGGAAGCATCTCCCACTCGATGGCTGCGACCCTTGCGAACCAAGCCCGAGGCGGCGTGCAACGAGTGAAGGTCGTCCGCGTTGCCCACTACGGGGATGCCAGCGTGAGAGTCGAGGGTGTCGCGAGGGATGCCCGTCGCGACGACTTTGTTGCAGGCATCGGTCACGATAGACTACCAGTGTGAAATCAACATGATCAAAGTTGGATAGTTTCCGGACCTTCATGACCAAAAGTACTGATGAGGCAGATCACTCAGCCGCGCTCAATTGCCTGCTGCGGACCGCGCTTACGGCCGTCAACCAGCAATCGGTGCATCTGCTGGCGCTACGCCGCTGGGGTGGCGGCGAACTCGAGGCCCGCATCCGGGACGTGGACAGGGCCGATTTTCCATCGACGCTCGCGATCATCGATCACTTGGTCGCCGAGAGGCTGCCGATCACAATCGAGAGCGAAGGCTTCATTCCTGGCGCTTCCGAACGAGCCATTCTACTGGCCGAGCAGCGGGTCGAGGCCAATCTTGCGGCTGCAGTTGTTCCACTTGCCGGAGGCGATGGGCCGGCCAGTCGCCTCGCAGCGGCAGTCGCGGCCCCGAGGCCAAGCTATGGCGACTGGATCACGGTGCGTCTGGCACAGGCGCCGGATCGAACACCAAACCTTTTGTCGCTCGTCGACGAGTTCGCCGGCCTGTTCGCGGACCTGACCGTGCTGGGCGAGCAGGCCCTCGTCCATGCCTTTGTCCACTGGCATCGCGGCGTTCGGACCGACGCTGACGCAGCCTGGGGCGTGAGTGGCGCCGCCATGATGCGGGCTGGTGATATCATCCATCTGCTCGCGGACCAAGGCGCCGTGCCCGTGCCGGACGAGATGCCGGCCCTCGTCATCCGTGCAGCGCCTGCGCAAGCGATTGAGGCAGACCGGCATCTTGCCCGGCGTTGCAGGGAGACCGCACTGGCAACGGCCCGTCGCTGCAGTACCGAGCCGGCGAAAAGCCTTGCCAACAAAGTTGCCGTCGAAGCTACCGTCTGGGCGGACCGTCCGGCTGGCACAGCCCTTCCGCCCGACGCCGGTGCGACCCATACGTTCGCAAGCTTCGAGCGGACCCGACGCAGATACTTGCGGGAGGCCGCGACCACGGATGGCGAGGCCGGTTGATCGGGAGGTTTCCCAGGAGCGTGGGGCGGGTGCGGTTGCATCGGGCAATCCGGTAGTGCGCTGTAGCTCACTACAACAACGTCAGCCGACTTTCTGAACGTCGGATCCTCAGGCGTCTGAAAGCTTCGGTCTCGTCTCGGCAATCGCGTTGGGCGATCGAAAAGGCGACGATCGTCGCGAACTGCAGGTCGCCTGAGGAACTGTCCGTTGACTGATGTGCAGCGGCCATACCACTGAGCCGAGTCGTGGCGCCCTGTCGTTGTCTGGAATTCCGCAGTGCGTTCGCCTGCATGTCGCGATGCTGCAGCTGCTCAGGGCGGCTTGGGGTCATTCTCGACAATTCCGGCCCGACCCCGACTTTCTGCTATCCTACAGATCAGCGGCCGATGTTCAAGACCCAGATCGCTTGATCGCAAATCGACGCAATTGGCCCACAACGTCGCCCGACCCATGGCGGCTTTCGGTTCATTGCGTCGGTGAGGCCATAGTGAGTGAGCGATGCTGCCTGGCTCAGTCGGTGTCAATACGCCCGGTGGCAAGACGATAGATGCTGACCGCGAGCAGTACGAACGGTGCGGTCAGCACGACCGTTACGGCGATTGGGGCCCATGTCCAGTCGCTGATCAGCATGGCAGTTCCCGTGCGAGAGGAAAGTCTTGGGCGCCTTGTGCCCTTCGCGATGCGCATGCGGATTCCCTTGAAGATCGATCCCATGGCACCGCTCCTCCCGATCATCGTGCCGGCGACTTGCCGAAGCCGCCAAGCAGCCGCTCGAGCGTCTCGGGTTTCATGAGGACGAGCGCGGCGACCGAGGTGCTTCCGATGGCGGCGAGCACGTAGTTCATGATCCGCGATTGCGGCTCCCGGTGCTGCTCGCCGTTTCCTGCCTGGCTCTCCTCCCTCTTCCAGACGCGCCGGAGCTGGTCCGCCACGAGCACGCTGCCGAGCACGGCGCCGCAGGCTTTCACGCCCAGGATCCAGCGCTCAGCGCCCTTGGCCGCCTTTGCATCCATCGTCCTTGTCTCCGCTGTCCCGTCCGCGGCCGAGGAGCCGGTTGCGTGCTCCGCTGAAGGTCTCGGCGGCTCGCCAGCCGACGCGCTCACCCCAAGATCGGAAGTTTTTTTTTGAGCGTCGGTGCCGGCGGCTTGCGGCAGCGCCGTGTGCTCGACCCTGGCTCCTCTTGCGGCCTCTTCGCGTGCGAAGGCCCGCTCGGCCGCCGCCGTCACATGCGGCAGGAACGGCGTCGAGCTGCCGATCGGGAAATGCAGCCTGCGGTAGAGCACGGACCAGAGTTCCGCGTCGTACTGACCCGACCTCTCGAGCAGAACCGTCGTGCGGGGATCGACGAGGGCGATCCCGTGCTTGCCGATGAAGGTGTTGGCGGCAGCGATGCTGCGCTCGATTGACTGAGGGTCGCCCGTCACGCGCATGGCGGTCTTGAGCACCGTGTTCGAGACCTCGATCGCGTCGCGCAGCACGTCATGCCGGGCGGCAAGTCGCCGGATCGCCGCCCACTTGTCCCGGAAGGCCGACTGGAACTCGGCCCCAACCGCGCGGTGAATGCCCTCGGCCGCGTAGCGTTGTCCGGAAGCCCCCAGGCTCTCGGCATGGGCCTCCTCGCCCGCGATGTAGGCGGCGCGTGTCAGGCGGTTGAGGGAGCCGACCCCTTCTGTCGCCCTTCCCTTCACGACATCGACGTCCACGATCCGTGTGTCGTTGCGCAGGAACTCCCGCAGCCCCGCTTGCGCCTCGATGGCCTTGGGAATGCCATGGTGGCCATGGCCGTCGAGCAGGGATGCGCACTCGGCCATGCCGGTCTTGAGCCTTGCCTTGTCGATGAGCCCTTCCTCGAAGAAGAGCGCGAACTGGCCCTGGCGCTCCGCGACCTCGAGGAACTCCTTCACGTGCTGGAAGCCGATGAGATTGCGCAAGCCGCCGAGCCTCTCGATCTCCGCCGGCCCGGCGTCCGGCCGCTTCACGCGCACCATCTCCTCGCCGAACAGGTCGGCAAGTGCGCAACCCTCGCGGTAGAGGGATTGGATGAGATCCTTCAGACCCTCCGAGACGACGCCGCGGCAGAGCCAGCGGTCGGCAGGGCCCGCGTGTTTTCCGGGCTCTACGCGATAGTCGGCGATTGCCTGCTTCAGGTCCCGCAGCTCGAGCGTGCTGATCGGCGCCCGCTCGTGGGTTGCCGCGCGCATCACGCGCAAGGGCCAGTCGCCTTCCCTTGCAAAACCTTCGCACTCCAAAAGATCAGCACTCATGTGGTCAACCTACAGTTTGCAAGTATTTATCGCAATGAAATTCCGAAATTCTCGGTAAAAATTCACAATATTGTAACAATCAATTTCGATCTTAATCAAATATTCATACTGAGATACAGGCATGCCACTTACAATGCCTCGAAACAACAAAGCTTGCGAGGCCGGATGGAACCAACCCCTAAACCATTGCAGACCGCGATCGACCGCGATGCCGTCAAATCCACGTTCTTCGCGGGCATCGATTGCGAGCTGAGGAAGATTTCAGCCGAGTTCGGCGTCGGCCGCCTGAACGACCTCGATTTCCTCCATGCCGGCCAGCTCTCGCTTGCAGCGATCGAGCGCGCGATCCGATCGGCCGAGGCGCCGCTGCCGCCGAAGGCGACGACCGAGCTCAAGGCAACCAGGGCCTTCGTCAACAACGTCATCATCCCTCATGTCGATGCCTTCATCGCAACGGCGCTGCTGCTCGAGGAGCGCACCGAGCCCGTCGACTGGAGCAGTTGCCCTTCCCTTGCCCGTCATGCCGGGCATGCGGCCGATCCTCAAAAGCTCGCCGCCCTCGAGCAGGGCTTCGCAGAGACCATGACCGTGGGCAAGCCGCAGCCTTTCGCCGAGATCCGCGACCCCGCCAAGGGGACGCATTTCGAGCGCCTGAGACGGGCGCTTGCTCAGGTCGACGGCAGCATTGCCGATTTCGCACAGACCTTTCGCCGGCTCTCCGCCGCGATCGACAGCGCGGTCGAAGAGGTCGACCTCTCGGAAGCACAGCGGCTCCTTGCCGCCGCCGACATCGAACAGGCCCGCTCGAGCAACACCTTCCTGCAGGGCAGGGCCGATGAGATGCTGCTGCTCGCCAAGGCGAAAGTTGCGTCAGCCGAGAAGAAGAACGAGATGGTCGGCAAGCTCAACGCCATGCAGTGGACCACCTACGGCCTCAGCAAATTCTTCAAGGGCTGGCCGCTCCTCGAAGGGGCAACCGAGATGCTGCACGAGTCGACCGGCGGCCACCATGCGATCATGAACCGCAACGCAAGGCAGACCAATCTTGCCGTCGCCCAGGTCGAGGCCGACGCCCAGCGCGAGGTCGCCGCCATGTAGAAGGAGCGCACTGTTCCCGTCGACAGCCTGAAGCGTCAGCTCGAGACGCTGAGCGACCGCATCACCGCGCTGAAGGGCGAGGC
>JANNSW010000137.1:0-7824 GCA_031403055.1 Hyphomicrobiaceae bacterium
TGATCGTCACCGAGGCGGGCATCGTCTCCGAGACGTCCGTCTACTCCGACGCCCAGCTGGTGGTCGCGGATGATTCCATCATCCCCTCCTTCCGC
Source organism: Hyphomicrobiaceae bacterium (assembly GCA_031403055.1). Lineage (GTDB taxonomy): Bacteria > Pseudomonadota > Alphaproteobacteria > Rhizobiales > Hyphomicrobiaceae > JANNSW01. The sequence goes on from JANNSW010000137.1 coordinate 96, forward strand.
CTGCTCGCCGATGAGCTGCATGGCCATGGCTGCGCGATCTTCGGCCAGCTCTTCCATGTCGGGCTCGAGCAGCCGACCGGAGCGGACGGCCGGCGCGCGGTCGCCTATGGTCCCTCGGCGCGGCCCTCCGAGCGCTACCACACGGCCGGCCGCGAGCTGCCGCTCAGGATGGTGCGCCAGCTGATCGGGGAGTTCGCGGCGGCGGCGGAGCGGGTGCGGCGTGGCGGGCTCGACGGGGTCGAGCTGGGCGCGAGCCAGGGCTATCTGATCGCCCAGTTCCTGAGCCCCGGCACCAACCGGCGCAGCGACGAGTATGGCGGATCGTTCGACAACCGGCTGCGGTTCCTGCGCGAGACCATCGAGAGCGTTCGCGCGCGGATCGGCGAGGATCTCGTGCTCGGCATCCGCATCTCGGGCGACGAGCTGACCCGCGACGGGCTCGAGCGCGACGAGGTGCTGGCGATCTGCGAGACCTTGGGCAAGCACGGCGCGCTCGACTATTTCAGCGTGACCTCAGGCTCCTCGCGCGAGATCGGGGCAGCGATCCACATCGTGCCGCCGATGGGAACGGCGATGGGGCTGACGGTGCCGTTCGCCACCGCCATCAAGGCGCGCGTGTCGCAAGCGGTGATCGCGGTCGGTCGGATCAATCAGGCCGCCGCCGCCGAGAACGTGCTCGCACGTGGCGAAGCCGATCTCGTCGGCATGACGCGGGCGATGATCACTGACCCCGAGATGCCGGCGAAAGTCGCGGCCGGCCGGATCGAGGACGTGCGCATCTGCATCGGCTGCAATCAGGCCTGCATCGACCGCTGGCATCGCGGCTATGGCATCTCCTGCATCCAGCATCCCGAGACCGGACGCGAGTTGAGCTATGGCAGCACGAAGCCGGCCGCGCGCAAGAAGCGAGTGATCGTCGCCGGCGGCGGACCTGGCGGCATGAAGGCAGCGGCAGTCGCGTCGGCACGCGGGCACAAGGTGACGCTCTACGAGCAGGCGAAGCACCTCGGCGGGCAGGCGCTGATCGCGCAATTGCTGCCGGGCCGCGCCGAGTTCGGTGGCATCGTCGGCAATCTCGCGCGCGACATGGAGCTGGCGGGTGTCGAAGTGCTGACGGGGCAGGCGGTCGATCGGGCGCTGATCGACAGGCTCGCGCCAGACGTGGTCATCGTCGCGACCGGGGCAACCGTCCACCGCCCCGCGATCGAAGGGGCGGGCGAAGCCCATGTGGTCGATGCCTGGCAAGTGCTGCAGGGCAAGGCCAACATCGGCGCGCGCGTGCTCGTCGCCGATTGGCGCTGCGACTGGATCGGCATGGGCATCGCCGAGAAGCTCGCCCGCGACGGCTGCCACGTCCGGCTCGCCTCCACCGGCCACGTGGCGGGCGAGACCATCCCGCGCTACACCCGCGACCTCGCGCTCGGCGTGCTGCACAAGCTCGGTGTCGAGACGATCCCGCTGGTGCGCCTGCACGGGGTTGACGGCGGTACGGTCTATCTGCAGCACATGGCGAGCGGAGAGGCGGTCGTCTGCGAGGACGTGGACACGCTCGTGCTCTGCCAGGGCCACGATCCGGCAACCGGCCTCGAAGCCGCACTCGAGGGCTGGCCAGGAGAAATTCACCTGATCGGCGACTGTCTTGCCCCGCGCACAGCCGAGGAAGCCGTGCTCGAGGGGCTCGAGGTTGCGAGCGGGATCTGAGGCCGTAGGTTGGCGCTGAGGCTGCGCGACGCCGATCGACATGGTGATCACGCGATGTTGATCGGCAGGAATTGAACTCTACGGCAAAACGGTAGTGCGTTAATCGACAACACCAAGGGAGACTCCAGATGAACGACATGATCAGCCTCGTTGCACGCGTCCTACTCGCCGCGATCTTCATCCTCGCCGGCATCAATAAGATCACGGGTTATGCGGATACGGCGGGCTACATGACCGCGTTCGGCGTGCCCGGCATGCTGCTGCCGGCCGTGATCGCGGTGGAGATCGTGGGCGGGCTCGCCATTCTCGCGGGCTTCATGACCCGCTGGGCGGCGCTCGCGCTCGCGGCCTTCTCGCTGCTCGCCGCGGTGATCTTCCATCTCAATTTCGGCGATCAGATGCAGTCGATCCTGTTCATGAAGAACCTCGCGATCGCGGGCGGCCTGCTGCTGCTCTATGTGCATGGTGGTGGCAGCTACGCAATGCAAAGAGACTGACCTCCGTATCGCTGCTCCGCGGCCACGTCCCGCGGCCGCGGAGCCACACAGCCATGGCAAAGCCCGCCCCGCATGTGTAAGAGGCATGCTGGCCGGATGAGCTGGAATGAAAAGCAACGACAATCGTCTCGATCTGGTGCTGATGCGGTGCGGGTTGGCTGCCTCGCGATCGCGGGCACGCGATCTGATCCGGCTCGGCCAGGTCCGGGTCAATGGCCGGACGGCGGTCAAGGCCGGCGCGACCGTGCCAGCGCGTGCCGCGATCGAGATTGCCGCTGACGCCAACCCCTATGTCTCGCGCGGCGGCTTGAAGCTCGCCGCCGCACTCGAGGCTTTCAACCTTTCGCCGGCCGGCCGGGTGGCGCTCGATATCGGGGCATCGACGGGCGGCTTTACCCAGGTGCTGCTCGCCCGCGGCGCCAAAACGGTCTATGCCGTCGATGTCGGGCATGGCCAGTTGCACGAGAAGCTTCGAGGCGAGCCGCGCGTCGTCGAGCTCGAAGGCACCGATGCCCGCGACCTCTCGCCCGATCGGATCAAAGCGCCCGTGACCGCCATCACCGCCGACGTGAGCTTCATCTCGTTGACCCTTGCCCTGCCGAGACCGCTCGCCCTTGCCGGAGCGGGCTGCTGGCTGATCGCGCTCATCAAGCCGCAGTTCGAAGTGGGACGCCAGGCGGTCGGCAAACGCGGAATCGTGGCGCGGGGGCATCATCCAGCAGCGATCGAGCGCGTGACCGGCTGGCTGGCGAGTCAAACCCACTGGAAGCTGCTGGACGTCATCCCTTCACCGATCGCCGGCAAGGATGGCAATGGCGAATTCCTGCTCGGAGCGCAGTCGCATGGCTGAGGAGCGGGAGATCGTCATCGACCGCCTGGGCGCGCAGGGCGACGGCATCGCCGACACGCCAGAAGGCCTAGTCTATGTGCCGTTCACGCTGCCAGGCGAGCGGGCCCGCGCCGATATCACCGGAGGGCGCGGCCAAGCGATCGAGGCGGTTGGGGCGAGCCCGCGGCGGATCGCGCCGATCTGCCGGCATTTCGGCAGCTGCGGCGGCTGCGTCGTGCAGCATCTGCAGTTGGACGCTTACCTCGCCTGGAAGCGGCAACTGGTGATCGATGCGCTCGCCGATCGGGGATTGTCGCCCGAGGTCGAGCCGACGATCGCAGTGGGCCCCGGCACCCGCCGGAGATTGAGCCTGGCGGCGCGGCGAACGCGCAACGCCGTCATTGTCGGCTATCACGCGCCGCGCGGCGAGGAGATCGTTGCGATCAGCGAATGCCCGATCGCCCGGCCAGAGCTCGCGCGCATGCTGCCGCTGCTGCCCGCGCTGTTGATGCCGCTCGCCACCCGCAAGGGTGTGCTCGACGTCACGCTCACGGCCGCCGACAACGGCATCGACGTTGCAATCGCGGGCGCCCGCAGCGAGCTCGGCTTCGAGGAGCGCAGGGAAGCCGCCGATGCGGCGCAGCGGCTCCGGCTGATCCGCGTGACAGTCGCCGGCGAGACGCTGTATGCGGCAAGCGAGCCGTTCGTGCGGATCGGGCCGGCGAAGGTGCTGCTGCCGCCCGGGGCCTTCCTGCAGGCGACGACCGCCTCGGAGGCTGCGATGGTTGGCCTGGTGAAGCAGGGTGTGGGCGGCGGGCGGCGCATCGCCGACTTGTTTGCTGGCCTGGGCACATTCTGCTTTGCACTCGCGGGGAGTGCCGAAGTGGTGGCGGTCGAAACCGATCCAGCGTTGCTTGCCGCTCTGGAGCGGGCTGCGAAGGCCACGCCGGGCCTGCGCCGGATCACGGCATTGAGGCGCGACCTCTATCGCGAGCCGCTGGCACGGAAGGAGCTCGAAGGGCTCGACGCGGTCGTGCTCGATCCGCCGCGGGCGGGTGCGCAGGCCCAGTCGGAGGCACTGGCGCGCTCCAGCGTACCTCGCATCGTCGCCGTCTCCTGCAATCCGGCAACGCTCGCCCGCGATTTGCGAACGCTCGTCGATGGCGGCTATGAGATCGAGCGCGTGGTGCCGATCGATCAGTTCGTCTTTTCCGCACACGTGGAAGTGGTCGCGCTGTTGCGGCGGGGGTAATACCAAGTCCGGCTGGTTTGTTCCCGCTTTCCCGGCCGGAGGTGCGCCACCGGCGCGGTCATGGTTGCCGGTCGAGGATCGCGACGGCCAGACGTGCCGTGGAGGAATCCGGCACAAAGACGACATCGGCGGTGGCATCGAGGCGCAGGCACTCGCGTGCCGCAAACCCCGAGACCGTGCCGCCCGCCCTGCAGCTCCATTCGCCAGCGAGCGCATAGGCGACAATGGTCCGGCCGGCTGCCCGACCCGACACGGCAAGCGGGCCTGGAGAATGCAACAGTGTGCCGGTGCAGGCCGCTCTGCGCACCATCAGGTTCAGATCGCGGACGGAGCCGGCGAGGAGACGGCCATCGACCGCAAGCCCGCCGTCATAGGTGAACGGCTCGCCCGGCAGCAGGCGATGAGGGCTGCCACCGGCGAGCGTCAGATCCATGCCCTCGCCCTCGATCACCATGATCGTCCGCTCGATACCGGGAAAGGTGGAGAATGCGCCGTCGGCGACGACCGGTGCCACGCTCATGCGCCAGTCGAAATCAACGAGACCGGTGCTGGCTGCAGGCGATCGTGCGATCTCAACCGTCTCGCCGAGGCCATTCTTCCAAGGCATCACGCGGTAGTCCGCCGGGCGCAATCTGGCGATCCGAGCCGTCATGCCCGCACCCGGCCGCGCGCCGGTCGCGCCGCCGTGATCGTGCGGATACCCGACTGCGGCACCTCCTGGACCCGGCTCTCGAAGGCTTCGAGCCCGCGCGGGCACGGACCGCCATAGGCCCAATCGAGCAGCTCGACCGTATGCACGATCGGGATCTCGGTGGCTTGCTGCAACTGGGTGATGCAGCCGATATTGCCGGTCGCGATCACGTCGGGACGCACGCGGTCGATGTTGGCGATCTTGCGGTCGCGGAGCTGGCGCGACAGGTCGGGCTGAAGCATGTTGTAGCTGCCGGCCGAGCCGCAGCAGATGTGGCCTTCGGGGACCTCGACCACGGCAAAGCCCGCCTTTGCGAGCAGATTGCGCGGCTCGGAGGCAATGCGCTGGCCGTGCTGCATGGAGCAGGCGGAGTGATAGGCGACGCGGATCGACGACCAGCGCTTGGGGGCGCCGAGGTCATGGGTCGCAAGCACCTCGGTCACGTCCTTGGCGAGGCCGCCGACGTGAGCCGCCTTCTTCCACATCGCCTCGTCGTGGGCGAACATGTGGCCGTAGTCCTTGATCGTCGTGCCACAACCCGACGCATTGATCACGATGGCATCGAGGGGCTTGTCACCCATAGCCGCGATCCAAGCCTCGATGGTGCGGCGAGCCTGAGCGCGGGCATCCCGTTCCCGACCCATATGCTGCACCAGTGCGCCGCAGCAGCCAGCGCCCGGCGCCGCAACCACCTCGATGCCGAAGCGCGTGAACAGGCGCACGGTCGCCTCGTTGATCTCGGGCCGCAGCACCGGCTGAGCGCAGCCCGTCAGCATCAGCACCCGCTTGCGGGCCTTGCCCGGCGGCAGCGGCGGCTCCAAGGAACGGATCCAGGGCAGGCGCGGCCGGCGCCGGGGTGCCAGGTCGAGCATAGCCGCGACCGGCTTCAAGCCGATGCGCCGCAACAACGGCGCCAGCGGTCGTCCGAGCCTGGCCAACAGCAATGCCAGGCGAAAGCGCCACGGATGCGGCACGATGGCGTGGACGAGCCAGCGCTGGAATCTCGCGACCACCGGGCGGCGGCCGGTTTCCTCGATATGGGTGCGGGCGAGGTCGACGAGGTGCATGTAGTCGACGCCACTGGGGCAGGTCGTCATGCAGGAGAGGCAGGACAGGCAGCGGTCGAGGTGGCGGGTGACCTCGGGGCTCGCCGGCTTCTCGCCTTCGAGCATGTCCTTGATCTGGTAGATCCGCCCGCGCGGACTGTCACGCTCGTCGCCCAGCAGCAGGTAGGTCGGGCAGGTCGCCGTGCAGAGCCCGCAATGCACGCAGCTGCGCAGGATCCGGTCTGCCTCGGCGATTCTGGGGTCCTCGAGCTGGTTGGCGGTAAAACTGGTCTGCATTGGATCATAACCCCGCATACATCCGGCCGCGGTTCAAGATCCGCGCCGGGTCGAAGGCTTCCTTCAGGCGGCGCGTCAACCGCTCGGGGCCGGCTTCGAGCGGTTGGAACACCTCGACCGTGCGGCGAGCCTCGTCGTCGGCGCGAATGAGAGTTGCATGGCCACCGCGCATGGCGATCACCCGTCTGATGTCGGCGGAGCCCGCGTCGGCGGAAGCTGGCACCTCGAGCCAGAGCAGGCCCCCCGACCAGTCATAGGCGGCCTTCGTCTGCATGTATCCCGAGATCGCCTGAACCACGCGAGGTCCCATCTTGGGCGACGTCGAGATCCGCCAGACCGGCTCGCGCGAGCCCTGCAAGTAGGACAGCACGCGCAGCTCCTCCCAAAACGCCACGGACGCGGAATGGCCGAGCTCGACGATCTCGCCATAGGCCGAGAACAGCTCCTTCAAACGTTCGGCCCGGTAGGCGATCGAGGCAGAGAAATTCTCGATCCGCAGCGCCGTCACGGCCAGGCCTTCGGTGCGCAAAGCCTGATTGCGGAGCCGGCGGGTGAGACTCGATTGCAGATGGATGGCCCCCGTCACCTCGTAGGGTGTCGCCATGGCGCCGCAGAGGATCTCGATGGCGATCTCGTCGGGCTGGCCGAACAGAACGAGCGTGCGCGTCTCCTCGGCCTTGGGGACGGCCTTCAAAGTCACCTCGGTCAATATGGCGAGGGTCCCCCAGGAGCCGGCAAGCCCGCGGCAGAGATCGTAGCCGGCCACGTTCTTCATGACGCGGCCACCCCATTTGAACTGCTCGCCGCGGCCGTTCACCGCACGCACGCCGAGAAGATGGTCACGCACGGCGCCTGCCGTCACACGGCGCGCGCCCGACAGATTGGTCGCGACAACGCCGCCGATGGTCGACTGCAAGGCTGGCTCGGCGAGCATCGGCCCGAGGTCCAAGGGCTCGAACGCGCATCGCAGATTGGACTTGCCGAGCTCGGCTTCGACGGCCGACATGGTCGTACCGGATCGGGCCGAGATCACGAGCTCGGAGGGCTCGAACAGGGTGATGCCGCGCAAGTTGCGGGTGGAGAGGATGGTGCCTGCCTCGACCGGACGGCCGATGCGCTGCTTGGAGCCGCCGCCCTGCACGTCCATGCCCCGACTGGCGCGAGCATGCTCGGCGACGACGGCCTGCAGCTCGCGTTCCTCAGTCGGGCGAAGAATCTGGCTCAAGGGTGCACCGGGCTGCGGCTGGAAACGGGCATCGGAGGGCGGGGTATCAGGCGATCTCCCGCTTGTCGAGCGGGAACACCTTACCAGGATTGAGCAGCCCGGTGCGCACTTGAGCCAGATTCTCCGCCCGACCGAGGAACGCGAGCTGCAGGCCGTCGTCGCCGAGCATGCCCGCGCCAATCGGGGATTGG
>JANNSW010000138.1:0-4018 GCA_031403055.1 Hyphomicrobiaceae bacterium
TGTCGCCCGCTCACACGCGGGCGTGGATCGAAGCGCCTTGAAGGCGTGACGAGCTCGATCTGGACGCTCTACCACCGCTGGCGATACCAGCCATCCCGACTGCCGGACCCGCGATGAACTCGCTCGCCATGCCGACCGGTACCGAGCGGCTAGCGGACGTGACAACGGAGAGAGTTTCTGCATTCGTTCCCTTGGCGCCGAATGTCCGCAAACTCTGCCTAACGGTCGTCAGTGCCTTCCCGCGCGTTCTGGGGTGGCTGGCGCGCGCATCGCCCCACCGATCACCTCCCCCACATTCGAATTGACCTCCTTCGCGCGGGCGTCCGCGACATGGGCGTAGCGTGCCGTGGTCGACGAGCTCGCATGGCCCAGCAGCTTCCCGATCAGCGGTAGCGAGGCGCCGGCATCGACGGCAAAGCTCGCGAACGAATGCCGCAGGTCGTGGATGCGCAAATCCTCAAGCCCTGCCGTCCTGCGGATGTCGTCCCAGACCGTGTGCAGGTTGACCATGTGGGCACCGCGGCGATTGCCCGGGATCACATAGGGGTTGTCCGGCACGTGCGATAGCACACGCAGCAGCTCGATCGCCTGGTCGTTGAGGTTGATGGTCTTGAAGCCGGTCTTCGAGTCGGGAAGCGTGAGGCGCGCATTGTCGAGCGAGACGTGAGCCCATTGGAGCGTCAGGATCTCGTTGAGGCGCGCGCCGGTCAGGATGAGCAGGCGAATGGCGGCGAGCGCATGCTCGGAATGCGCTCGGGCCTCGTCGGCGGCATCGAGCGCAGCGGCGAGGCGTTTCAGCTCGGGGATCGAGAGATAGCGCTCGCGCTTGCCCTCGGGGAAGCGGCGCACGTGGGCACAAGGGTTATCGCCGCGGGGCCTCAGCTTGGCATCCATCGCCCAGCCGACAAGGGACGACAGGATCGTCAGCACCGTGTTCGCCTGCCGGGGCGTGGCCGCGAGCGCGACATGGAGGCGGCTGACGTCACCGGTTTCGAGATCCTCGATCGCATGACGGCCGAGTTTGGGGAGGATGAACCGGTCAAAGGCGCCATTATAGAGCATGCGGCTGCGGGCCTTGAGTTTCGGCATATGCTCGGCCCGGAAACGCGCAACCGCCGTGGCAACCGTCGCGCCCGGCTTCAAGCTCCTGCGCGCCGGCGCCTGCCCTTCTCTGGCGGCGACGAGCAGGCGGAGCGCCTCGGTGCGCGCAGTGTCGGGCGTCCATGGCGAGCCGTGCCTACCGATCGTCAACCATCTCTGGCGGCCCTTGAAGCGGGTCTTCAGAAAATAGGCGGGTGTGTCGGCCTGGCGCCTGACCCCGAAACCCTTGATCTCGGTGTCCCAGACGATTCCGCCTGGCTGCAAGGCCTTGACCACGCTCTGCGAGATGCGGGCGCTCGTTCGGCTGGCGGCGGGCATGGCGTCACCTCAATGAAAACAGCGCCTACGGATCGTTTCGACCTGGTAGCTATAAGCTGACAGCCGATAGCTACCACTTAGCTACCACTTTATCGCGAATTCAGGCGTTTTTATGGGGGTCTACGGAGGAGAATGACGCTCTAAGTCATTGAAATGGCGTGGTATGCGAAACACTGTCGGTTTAGGACAATAAATTCCCAAGCTGCATACGAGGGTTCGATTCCCTCCGCCCGCTCCATTGGCACTGGCGATTGGCACAAGTCATTTCGATTGGTCGTCGCGGCCTTGCAGGCGGGCGTCGGGCTGTTGGCTTGGTGCTATTGCAGCTCGGGCTCGGCGCGGATGGCTTTGGCGAGGATTCTCGCGGCAAACTCGATGTCGCGCCGGATCGCCGTCTCGAGTGCCACAGGGTCGCGCCGCTCGATCGCCCGCACAATGGCCGCGTGGTTCCTCAAGCCATCCTCCGACCGGCCAAACTCGGGATAGATCAGGTTCAGATAGGCGCCAGTCTTCAGCCAGCAGCTTTCCATCATGCGCACCAGCACCGGCATGCGCGCGCACTCGTAGATGCGGAAATGGAACTGCCAGTTGTGCCGGATCACCGCCGCATAGTCCTGCTTGCGATTGGCCTTGATGATCAGATCGTTGAGCCGCCTTGCGTCCTCGATCGCGGCGTCGTCCATCAGCAGTGCGGCCTCGCGCGCCGCCAGACCTTCGAGCGCGAGGCGGATCCGCGTGATCTCGGTGATGCGCGCCTCGTCGAGGGTCGGCACGTGCACCGAGCCATTGGGACCGCTCTCGAGCGCGCCTTCGGCAACGAGGTTGAAAAGCGCCTCGCGCGCTGGCGTCAGGCTGATCTCGAGAGCCGCCGCAACCGCACGGATCGTGAGCTTCTCGCCAGGCCGGAAGCGGCCGGCCATGATCGCCGTGCGCAACTCGTCGTGCGCGCGGCCGGCGAGCGTCTCGTTGCGCTCGAGCGGTCTGATGCGCTGCAGGGCTTTCGACATCTTTGCATCCCTGGGTCGGGCATGGCTGCTGTCCGCAGTGCGACTTGGCAGCGGGCCGCGGCAGGTTATACGTTATATCAGATGATCGCTCGGCCGCAGATATGCAAGCGATTGGTCCGCCAGCAGATAACTATCACGTGACGAGGGAGCAGGTTGGTGTCGGGCAGGATGATCTTTCGCTGCGAGGGGACAGACTACCGGATTGCGCTCGATGCGACCTGCGCGCCGCGAGCTGTTGCCCAGCTGAAAACGCTGTTGCCGCAAGCGATCACCATCCATTGCGCCAAGATCGCCGGTTGCCATATCTACTGGCCCTCGCCACTGCTGGCACGGTTGGAGACGGAAACCGACATTCACAAGCTCGCACCGGGCACGTTCCTCTACTGGCCCGACCGCCAGTATCTGGAGATCATCTACGACGAGTTGCAGGCCGAGACGGCCGCGGTCAGCGTGCTCGGGCGGCTCGAAGGCGATATCGGCTGGCTGAAGGCTTACGCCGACCGCCAGCGCCGCGAGCATGGCAGCAAGGTGTTCACGGCCTGGATCGGCCTCGAAGGCGTTGCCGGCTCCACGCTGGCACCGCTACCGGAGGGGCGCGATCCGCTGTCGAAGCTGCGCCGGGCGCGGCTGGAGGCTTGGCGCGGCGAGCCGCCGGAGGTGGCTACCCTGCTCGCCCGCGAGGGGCTCAACATCCCGTTCGGCCCGCTCGTCACGGCTGAAGGCGCGTTCCGGCACACGCATGAGATCACTTGGCGGTTGTGGAACGATCAGCAGCGCTGGAGCGAGCTCGAGAAGCGCCAGATCGCGATCGCGACGATCGAGCTTGCGATCGCCCGGATCGCGGGCTTTGCGCAAATGCAGGCGTCGGGCACCCATCTGGGTGAAGCCATTGCGGCGCTCTGGGACGACACTGTTCCGGTTGGGGATGCGCTCGCCGAGACGGTGCTCTATTGCGGCCGGATGTCGGGCTGGCTCGACCTGCATATGCCATGGTGGCCGGCCAACGAGCTGACGAAGGAAGCGCTCGGCCGCGGTCGAGCCGATTGAGGGAGAAAGCGACATGGCCAAACGGCAGAACATCTCGTCGGGATCGAGCTTCGAGGCGAAGTTCGGCTACAGCCGCGCCGTCAAGGTCGGCGAGATGGTGCTCGTCGCGGGGACGGTCGGGATGGACTATCAGACGGGCAAGATCTCGCCCGACCCGTGCGAGCAGCTGCGCCAGATCATCCGCAACATGGAGCCCGCGCTCGCCAAAGCCGGGGCCTCGCTGAAGGATGTGGTGCAGATCACGACCTACGTGACGGCGCCGGAGATTTTCCAGACGATCGGGCCGGTGCTCGGCGAGATCTTCGGCAACATCCGGCCGACCAATGCCGCGATCGTGGTAGCCTTCCCGGTGCCCGATGTGAACGTCGAGATCGCGGCGATCGCGAGCGTCGGGTGCGGGACTTAGGACAGCCAGAACAATAACTGAATCTTTTTCGCGAGCGGTTGTGCCTTGGCGTAGGGTGCAATAGGCACCTTCGCCGTATTGCACCTTCGGCTGGCGTTGCGATCCGGGGTGGTGCAATACGGCCTGAAGCAGGCCTATT
>JANNSW010000139.1:0-3280 GCA_031403055.1 Hyphomicrobiaceae bacterium
CGTCGCGCGGCTGCAGCCCGTGCTCACGCGCCGGACCGAGGCCCAGCGTGTCAACCTCGAGCGGATGCGGGCGAACGCGATCGAGGCGGCCGAGCAATGCGGCGTGCTGCGCATCCCCGAGATCGGCGAGCCAGCCCGCCTCGACGTGGCGATCGCCAGCCTCGAGGCCGGACGACAGCTCGTTTTTTGCGACGAAGCGGCGCCTGTCGCCAGCCCGCTCGACGTTCTCGCAGCGATTGCACCCGGCCCAGTCGCGGTGCTGATCGGACCCGAGGGTGGCTTTGCGCCAGAGGAGCGGGCGATGCTGCTGGCGCGGCCCGGGGTCGCCGCCTTGTCGCTCGGCCCCCGGATCATGCGCGCCGACACGGCCGCGGTCGCGGCGCTCGCTCTCGTCAACGCCGTGCTCGGCGATTGGAGATAGGCCATCGCCCAATCAGTTGGAGGCTTTCTTCGTCCTCTTGCCGGAAGTCACCGTCGTTCGCTTCGCCGCGACCTTCTTCTGCGCCAGCATGATCCAGCGGCGGCAGCTCGGCAGCCCGGGATTGCAGGCGACTTCGATGCCATTGCTCGCAAGCTCGTTGGCGGCCGCCTTGGCGACGCCCGATGCGGAGGAATTCCGCAAGTTGAGGGCGATGCGCGGCGGGTGCTTGCGGATGTCGACGAGCTTTGCCATCAGCCGTCCCGCAGCCGGGCCGGATTTGGGCGGCGACGCTGCCTGCCAGACCAGTTGCCGGTCCTCGCGCGGGCGGGGCGTCGCGCAGCTTTCCTGGAGCAGATCGGAGCCGTCATAGCCAGGCAGTCCTGCCCGCACGACATAACGCGCCTCGCACACGGCGAGCCGGGGCGGCACGTGGCTGGCCTCGAATTCGTCGTAGCCGGCCTTCAGCTCGCGCCAGAACGGGATCCAGGGGCTCGCCGCACTGGCCGCCAACCGCTCTTCGGTCATCTTGAAAGGGAAGACGTGCACCGCGATCCGCCGCTGACCGGCATCGAGCGCGTTGACCACGAGCTCGAACACGTCCTCGATCACCGGATTGGTGATGGCGAAGCACCCGATCGAGGTGCAGCCGCCATGGATGTAGATCGCCGAGCCGGTGCGGCCATGCGCGCGATCGAAGGCGTTGGGATAGTCGAGGTCGAGACCGCGCAGCCAGCGGCCATACCAGCGGAGCTGGCCTTCCGCGACCGTGTAGAAACCTTCAGGCGCCTGGCGATCGCCCTCGAAGAGCTTGGGGCCGAGGCGGCCGTCCCAGAAACAGATCGGATAGGTGGCGAACAATTCGAAGTGGCCGGGCTTCCCCAGCCACAGCTCGATCTGGGATTCCTGCTTGAAGATCCGGATCAGCGCGGGCGCACCCCGCTCGAAGCCGCGCGCGGCGAGGCTGCTCGCGAGCTTGCCGGGTTTGACCGACTGGGCGGCGAGCACCGGCGCCGACACCAAGGCGAAGCCGAGCAACACCACCGCGCAGCCTGCCATCACCTTTGCCGTGGTGCTAAACATAGGATACAATCCGTCCGCTGCGAATACGCCCGGCTGGGACTGTGCCCATCGACACGCACGCCCAGCCCGCGCAGAAATATCATACCCGTCGCAAAGAACATCCGCATTCTGTGGAAAGCGTGACCGAAGGCGCCAAGCAGGTCCGGCGCGCGCCTCTCAGAACCGGTCGGCTGCGAACGGCAGCACGTCGATCGGCGTCTTCTTCTGGCTCAGCAATGCACCGACGATCTCGCCAGTCGCGGCCGACTGCGTGAGGCCGTGGTGGGCATGACCGAAAGCATAGATGATGCGGTCCGACGCCGTCGAGCGGCTGATCACCGGCAGCGTGTCGGGCAGCGAGGGCCGGAACCCCATCCAACGCGTGCCGCCCTCGAATCTGGCATCGGGCAGGAAGCGCCGCGCACGGGCGATGATGGCGTCCACGCGCTTGTAGTTGGGTGGCAATTCGAGACCGCCGAACTCGACTGCGCCCCCGATCCGGTCGCCGATGTCGAGGGGCGTCGTGACGAAGCCCTGGCCGTCGAACACGATCATGCGGGTGAGGCCGAGCGAGCCTTTGGGCAGTGTGACGTTGTAGCCGCGCTCGGTGTCGAGGGGAATGTCGTCGCCGAGCAACTTGCAGAGCGGCTTCGACCAGGCGCCGGCCGCGATCACGGCCATGTCGGAGACAATCGTCTCACCCGATTGAAGGCGCGTCTCCACCCCCGCGCCGACGGGCTGCACCGACTGCGCCGACCCGCGCACGAGCTTGGCGCCGCGTTTCAGCGCCGCCTCGCCGACCGCCGTCGTAATGCTGGCTGGATCATCGACGCTGACGCCGCCTGCGTAATTGACACCAGCGACCGCGGCCGGCCCGAGCACCGGCTCGAGGCGCTTCACCGCCTTGTGGTCGGGGAGGAGCTCGACCGGATAGCCGAGCTGCTCCTGGCGCGCGAGCGAGGGCAGCGCCGCCTGGAAATCGGCTGTGCTTGCATAGATGTAGGCATAACCCTTGCGCCGCAAATGACGCTCCGCGATCCCGAGCTTGCCGAGTCGACGCTCCCAGGCCGCCAGCGACATCCCGTTCAGATCGATGAGCGCCTTGGTCGAGCGCTCGATCCGGTCGGGCGTCGATGCCCGCATGAAACGCAGCATCCAGGGCAGGATCTTCAGCGCGTAGGATGGCCGGATCGCGAGCGGTCCGAGCGGATCGAGCAGCCATTTCGGAATGTGCCGCCAGACCTTGGGCGAGGCGAGCGGCAGAATGTCGGTATGGGCGATGCCGCCGGCATTGCCACGCGAGGTGCGCTGCGCCAAACCATCGGGGTCGATCAGTGTGACGGTGTGCCCGTCGTCGAGGGCCGCGTGGGCGGAATGGATGCCGACGATGCCGGCTCCGATGACGGCGATGTGCATGGGGTCTCCTGCTGGCGGGTTCAAACGATGCCAGGCCTGTTGCCGAGCCTGCCACCGATCACGGACGCTATGCCGCCTTCGTCGTGCGCGCCTTCAGCCCCACGTCCAGCAGCTTGGGCTTTTTCTTCATGGCCGCCTTCATGATCCCCTCGACGTGAGCCCGGTCCTCGCCTTCCAGGGCCAGGCGCGGTGGCCGCGTGAGGGCACTGCCGCGTCCCGCAATCTCCTCGCACAGCTTGATGCACTGGACGAGATCGGGCCGGGCATCCAGATGCAACAGCGGCATGAACCACTCGTAGAGCGGCATCGCCTCCTCGTAGCGGCCCTGGAGCGCCAGGCGGAACAAGGTCTCACCCTCCTGCGGGAACGCGTTCGACATGCCGG
>JANNSW010000140.1:0-22949 GCA_031403055.1 Hyphomicrobiaceae bacterium
CGCATGAAAAGTGCCGTAGGCCCAATATGTTGCGGCTTCGCCGCTTCTTGCGCTGGATCCCGGATCAATCTCCGCCCCGGCGATAGGCCAGGGCTCCGATCGTCCGGGAAGACGGAGCAGTTGTTGTTCGGATTGTCCTTAGGGGCCAAATCCGCCCTTTGAGGTTGCCATGAAGACGTTCCTGCTGCCTGACCTCGGCGAAGGCCTGCATGAGGCCGAGATCGTCGAATGGCACGTGAAGGCGGGCGATACCGTCAAAGCCGACGCGCCGATCGTCTCGGTCGAGACGGACAAGGCGGTGGTCGAGGTGCCGGCGCCCTGGAGCGGCCGGATCGCGCGGCTGTGTGCGGCTGTCGGCGAGCGGGTCGCGGTCGGGGTGGCGGTGATCGAGTACGAGGGCGAGGCGGAGAAAACCCATGTCGCCGCGCACAGCGTGCCAGCACCGGTCGTTCGCACCGTGATCGCCGCAACACCCTCCAGCCGGGCAAGGGCGATGCCAGCCGTGCGCATCCTCGCCGAGGAGTTGGGTCTCGACATCGGCGCCGTCACCGCGACGGGGCCGGGCGGCGCGGTCACCGCACGCGACGTCGCACGAGCATTCAAGACCGTCACCGGGATCGGGCCCGCCGCCACCTCTGCCATCGCGCCGGCCGCAGGCTGGGAGCCGCTGCGCGGACCGCGGCGTAGCATGGCGGACGCAATGGAGCGCTCGCGCGACGAGGTGATGCCGGCAACCGTCCACGACGATTGCGACATCGGAGCATGGAACGACAGCGCCGGCATCCTGCCCCGTCTCGTCCGGGCGATCTGCGCCGGGATCGCGACCGAGCCGGCGCTGAACGGCTGGTTCGACAGTGCGCGCGGCCGCAAGCTGGCGACGAGCGTCGACCTGGGGCTCGCGGTCGACACGCCGGCCGGGCTGCTGGTGCCGGTATTGCGCGGGGTGCAGCGGCTGGAGCTGGACGAGCTGGCGACCGAGATCGCCCGGATCGTCGCCGCCGCACACGCGCGCACGTTGCCCCCTGAAGCACTGAAGGGCGCAACCTTCACGCTCTCCAACTACGGCAGCATCGCCGGCCGCCATGCGACGCCAGTGGTCGTGCCGCCACAGGTCGCGATCCTGGGTGCCGGGCGGGTGTACCGCGTCTTGCGGCTGGAGGCCGGCCACCCTGTCGAGCGGCCGTTGCTGCCGCTGTCGCTGACGATCGACCACCGGGCCGTCACCGGAGGCGAGTCGGCGCGGTTTCTGGCGGCGGCGATGGCGGATCTGGCGTTGGCGCGGTAGTTTCTTCTTCGGACGAACGGTCGGGCTGCTCGTGCGTCCGCAGCAACCAGAGCAAGTGCGGTGTCTGGACGCTCCAGGCCAGCGATGCCTCGCCGACCTCGAGGCCGACTGGGGGCGTTGCGCATCGTGCAGAGCAGGGTGGGCTCGCGGAGCCATTGCGGGCTCGGCCTCGAGCGGATAACCGAGTGAGCGTTCGCTCGGATCCCAACGAGCGCACTTGTCAGCTCGACCAAGCGCAATCACAGCAGGCGACACCATGGAATTCACCATTCCGACCCATGTCGAATCGCTCCGGCGCCAGATCGCAGAGTTCGTCGCAGAGCATGTGCTGCCGCTCGAGTCCGATCCGGCGACCTATGACGGTCACGACAACATCCGCCTCGATCTGCTCGACGAGCTGCGAGCCAAGGCGCGTGCTCAGCGGCTCTGGTGCCTGCAACTCGGTCATGATGCGGGCGGTGGCGGGCTCGGCAAGATGGCCATGGCGGTCTGCTACGAGGAGATGAACCGCTCGATCTTCGGGCCTGCCGTCTTCAACTCGGCCGCGCCCGACGACGGCAACATGATGGTGCTGGAGGCGCTTGCCAGCCCCGCACAGAAGGAGCGTTGGCTCATGCCGATCGCTGACGGCAAGGTCCGCTCGGCGTTCGCCATGACCGAGCCGCATCCGGGCGGTGGCTCCGACCCTTCGATGATCCAGACGCGCGCCGAGCGGCGCGGCGACCAATACGTCGTCACCGGCGGCAAGTGGTTCATCACCGGGGCTGGCGAAGCGAGCCACTTCATCGTGATCGCACGCACGTCCGACGATCCCCGGCGCGGCCTGACGGCTCTCCTCTTCCATCGGGACCAACCGGGCTGGCGGATCACGCGACGCATCGGCATCATGGGGCCCGAGGAGCATGGCGGCCATTGCGAGCTCGAGTTCGACGGCCTCCAGATCCCTGTCTCCGAGACGCTGCTCGGCGAGGGGCGCGGCCTGAAGGTCGCGCAGACCCGCCTCGGCCCGGCACGCCTCACCCATTGCATGCGCTGGCTGGGGCTGTCGAAGCGCTGCGTCGAGATCGCTCAGGCCTATGCCGCCGTGCGGACGAGCTTTGGACAGCGGCTTGCCGATCGCGAGAGCATCCAGACCATGCTCGGCGACCTCGCCATGCGGATCGAGATCGGCCGGCTCCTGGTGATGAAGGCTGCCTATGAGATCGATCGGGGCGGCATGGCCCGCAAGGAGGTCTCCATGGCCAAGATCCACGTGGCGAGCCTGCTGCACGCGGCCGCGGACTGCGCGATCCAGATCAATGGCGCTCGTGGCTACTCGAAGGACACCGTCCTCGAGTGGATCTATCGCTATGCGCGCCAGGCGCGACTGGTCGATGGTGCCGACGAGGTGCACAAAGCCGTGCTCAACCGTATCCTCACCGAGGAGGGCAAGTCGTTCTGGCGATGGGAATCCGAAGCAGGATCCGAGGCCCGGACAATGCCGTAGCCAACTCGCGAGTGGAGCGCGAAAATGGAGACCAACGGCCATTGCGTGCCGGGCGACGACCGACAAGCAAGGACTGGTTTCAGCCAGGACTGGCCTGCCGCCCAACGCGCGCCCTGCCGAGCCAGCAGGGCGACCCTGCCTGCCGTGCATGGCCGCTGGTCGCGGAGCAGTCTAAGCTCGCGACGTGCCAACGCAGGAGGAACCCATGCCCAAATACCGCGTGCGCAACGCCGATTCCTATGGTCATGCCATCGGCATCCTGATGCTCGACTATCGCGGGCCGTTCATTCCCGGCGATGTGGGCAATGCGACGAGCTATGATTATCCGGTGCTGTTCAAGCTGGTGAAGGGGCTCAAGTTCGACCGGGTGCTGGCGGGCGATCCGGAGATGGAGGCGCCGATCGTGGCGGCCGCCAAGGAGCTGGAAGAGTACGGCGTGCGCGGCATCTCGAGCGATTGCGGCTTCCTGATCAAGTACCAGGATGCGGTGAAAAAGGCCGTAAAGATCCCCGTCTTCATGTCGAGCCTGCTGCAGATCCCGTTCCTCTCCATGATGGTCGATCCCTCGCGCCCGATCGGCTGTGTCACGGCGACGAGGAAGGACCTGGGCAATCGCGTGCTCGAGCTCGCGGGAATTCGCAGCGACATCAACGTGGTCGTGCGCGGAATGGAGGACTACGAGCACTTCAAGTGGGCGATTCTGGAAGAAGGCGGCGAGCTCGACAGCGACCGGATCGAGGCCGAGACGGTGCATGCCGCGGTCGAGTTGCAGAAGCAGAACCCGGACATGGGCGCGATCGTGCTCGAATGCTCGCTGATGCCGCCCTATGCCAAGGCCGTCCAGGATGCGACCGGATTGCCGGTGTTCGATTTCGTCACCATGATCAACTACTTCCACGAAGGCACGCACCGCAAGGCGTTCCAGGGGAACTATTGAGAGCGGAGCTCTGCTCCACCCCTCACCCGGCCCTTCGGGCCACCCTCTCCCCAAGGGCGAGGGCAAACAGAGTTACTGCCACAGGGACCCCTTCTCCCTTGGGGAGAAGGTGGCTGGCCGCAGGCCAGCCGGATGAGGGGGTTGCTCGGCGGGAAGTTGGTGTGCGTCAGATGGCCCAGACCGCAGACAGCCCTGACACGATCGTCGCGACCTTCGAGATCAGGCGCCGGCGCTTTCTCGACGAAAACGGGGTGGCGATCGCCGAGCTGCCGGCCTTCGGGGCGGATCGCGACCTCATGCGCCGCATCTATCGTGGCATGAGCTTCGTTCGCCTCTACGACCAGAAGCGCGTGAGCTTGCAGCGGACCGGCCGGATGGGGACGTCGGCAACCGCGCTCGGCCAGGAAGCGATCCCGATCGGAGTCGCCTCGGCCATGCGCGAGGAGGACGTGCTGGTGCCGGCCTATCGCGAGGACGGTGCGCAGATCTGGCGCGGCGTTCGCCCCGAGGAGATGCTGATCTACTGGGGCGGCGACGAGCGCGGCCAACATCCCGCCGACCCGCGTGTCGCCCATGATTTTCCCGTCGCCATCACCGTCGGCAGCCAGGCGCTGCATGCTGCGGGTGTCGCCAACGCCATGCGGTTGCGACGGCAGCAGCGGGTGGCCGTGACCATGCTCGGCGACGGCGCCACCTCGAAGGGCGATGTCTACGAGGCAATCAACGTGGCGGGGGCCTGGAAGCTGCCGCTGGTCTTCGTCATCTCCAACAACGGGTTCGCGATCTCGACGCCGATCGAGCGGCAGACGGCAGCCGAGACCCTCGCGCAAAAGGGCCTAGCCGGCGGGATCGCGGTCTTGCAGGCCGACGGCAACGACGTTTTCGCCGTTCGACACGCCATGCTGGAGGCGCTCGACCGGGCGCGGACAGGCGGGGGAGCGACGCTGATCGAGTGCCTCACCTATCGCCTCAATGACCACAATACGGCCGACGACTCGACCCGCTACCGCGATCCGGAGGAGGTAAAGCGGCGTTGGGCCTATTGCCCGATGAAGCGTCTTGGCACCTGGATGCGGGCAGCCGGGCACTGGTCGGACGCGGACGAGGAGGCGATGAAGGCAGAGATCGCCGCAGAATTGGAGACGGCGGTCGAGCGCTATCTCGCACACCCTGCACCCGAGGCGACAGACATGTTCGACCACCTCTACGCCAGCCTGCCCCGCCAGTATGCGAGCCAGCGTGCGGAAGCCGAGCGGCTCGACCATGGCTGAGCTCACTCTCATCCAAGCCGTCAACACGGCGCTGGCACGCGCGCTGCAGGATGATCCCGACGTCGTTCTGCTCGGCCAGGACATCGGCATGCATGGCGGCGTGTTCCGGGCGACCGAGGGGTTGTGGCAGCGCTTCGGGGGCAATCGCGTGCTCGACTGCCCGCTCGCCGAGACCATGATCGGCGGGCTCGCGGTCGGGATGGCGGCAGAGGGGATGAAGCCGGTCGCCGAGATCCAGTTCCTCGGTTTCCTCTATCCGGTGCTCGACAACCTCGCCAACCACGCCTCGCGCCTCAGGAACCGCACACGCGGACGCCTGTCTTGTCCGCTCACCATCCGTGTGACGCATGGCGCCGGGGTGAATGCGCCCGAGCATCATTCCGAGGCGATCGAATCGATGCTCGCGCACATGCCGGGACTTCGGGTGGTCATCCCGTCTTCGCCGTCGCGAGCCTATGGCCTGCTGCTGGCGGCGATTCGCGACCCCGATCCGGTGGTCTTCCTCGAGCCTACCCGGCTCTACCGCGGCCTGCGCGAGGAGGTGCTGGACGATGGCCGCGCGCTGCCGCTCGACACCTGTTTCGTCCTGCGCGAAGGCAGCGACATCACGCTCGTCGCCTGGGGCGCGATGATGAAGGAGACGCTCGAGGTGGCCGAGACGCTGGCCGGCCGCGGCATCTCGGCTGAGGTGATCGATGTCGCGACCATCAAGCCGTTCGATGCCGACACGGTCGTCGCTTCGGTCGAGCGGACGGGGCGCTGCGTGATCGTGCACGAGGCGGCGCGGACGGCAGGGTTTGGGGCCGAGATCGCGGCCTGCCTGCAGGAGCGGGCGATCACGGCTCTGCTCTCCCCGATCGAGCGGGTCACCGGCTATGACGTGGTGACGCCGATGCCCAAGCTCGAGCGCCGCACCATGCCGAGCCCGACGCGGATTCTCGAAGCCTGCGACCGCGTGCTCGCCTGGGGTTGACCGAGGGAGCAACCGCCTTGGCCGGCCGGCGCGAGGCGCTACGGCCGCTCGGGGATCGCGAGACCTCGTTGCACGGCTGGGCGGGCAAGGCCGCGCTCCAGCCAGGCCGGGACGTGGCGCATGGCATCGAACCCGACCAGCTCGCGCGCGCCGTAGAAGCCGACCAGGTTGCGCACCCAGCCGAGCAGAGAGACGTCGGCGATCGTGAAGTCGTCGCCCATGATCCATTGGCGACCATCGAGGCGCGAATCGAGCACGCCGAGCAGGCGATTGGTCTCGACCCGATAGCGCTCGAGGGGGCGCTTGTCCTCGATCTCGCGGCCGGCGAACTTGTGGAAGTAGCCGAGCTGGCCGAACATCGGTCCGACCGCCGCCATCTGGAAGAACACCCATTGGATGGTCTCATAACGGCGCGCCGGATCGGCCGGCAGCAGCTTGCCGGTTTTCTCGGCCAGATAGAGCAGGATCGCTCCGGATTCGAACAGGCCGATCGGTTTGCCGCCGGGCCCATCCGGATCGATGATGGCGGGGATCTTGCCGTTGGGGTTCAACGACAGGAATTCTGGCGTCCAGGTTTCGTTCTTGCCGATATCGATCGCGTGGGCCTCGTAGGGCAGCTCCAGCTCCTCCAGCGCGATCGAGACCTTGACGCCGTTGGGGGTGGGAAAGGAATAGAGTTGCAGGCGGTCGGGATGTTGGGGCTGCCAGCGACGGGCAATCGGGAAGTCAGAAAGATCCGGCATCCAAAGCTCCACTCGAGTTGGGGTTGGAAACCCACTCACGATAGCCCGGCCCTGCCCATTGGCAACCTCGATTGCTCCCGAGGCGCATAGGCGGGCGGTCGCAGCCACAAGGCCGGTTTTCGCCGGGCACGATGAAAGCCGGCTCAGACTTTCACCAGCATCCCGGTCGCATACATGATCAGGATGCCGGCAGCGACTCCACCGATGACCGTGGGGCTCAATGCCTTCGCGACGCCACCCTGCTCGCGCGCGACATAGGCGCCGACCTCGACCAGCACTTGCGCAATCGCGCCTGCCCCGATCGCAAGGGCGAATCCGGCCCATTGCGGTGTGAGCGCAAAGCTGCCGAGCCACATGCCGAGGATGGCCGGGGATCCCGCGAGCAAGGCGAGCCCGACGAAGGTCATGAGGGAGGTCCTGATCCGCAGGATCGGCGCGGCGATGCCGAGCCCTTCGGTGATGTTGTGCAGCGTGAAGCCGAGCACCAGGAAGGTGCCGAGGCTTGCCGCGCCGGTTGCGAAGGCCGCCCCGATGGCGAGGCCCTCGCCGAGGTTGTGCAGCCCGATGCCGAGCGCGATGTAGGTCGCAAGTGCTGATCCGGTCGGCACACCATGGCGGCGTCCGACCGCCATCAGCCCAAGGAACGAGAGCAGCGCGACGAGCACCACCATCACGTGGCCCTGGAAGGCAGCTGCCACCTCACCGCCAAGCTCGAGCGCGTCCTCCAACGTGTCGACGAAGAGGAACACGAGGAGCCCGGCAGTGAGGGCCAATATGAAGGCGATGCCGTCTTTGCCTGCTCGGCGCAGGAGGGGGTAGAACATGAGGCCGATCGCGACCGGCAGGATGCCGACGAAGGCGCCGACGAGCGCCTGCGGCCGCAACTGGCTCATGTCCGCCTTTGGCGTCGCCACCGCGACTTCGATCTCGTGCTCGAAGGTAGCGCCGGTCCTGGTCACGATCTTGACCCGGTGCGCCTCGCCGAGGATCCAAGGATAGGGAATGTGGATCCAGGCCGAGGCGACGCGTGCGATGTCGCCGGGCGGGCTCTGCGTGAAGATCCAGTAGGCGTCGTCGACCTGCACCTGGGCAATCGTCATCGGCTCGGAGCCGCCGGCGCGCACCTTGAGACGGATGCCGGTCTCGTCGAGCACGCGCTGCTCGAAGGTCAGCTTCTCGACTGGGGGAGCCCCGTTGTCGAACACGCGCATCGGGTCGGTTTGGACGAGCCAGACGGCGGCGAGCCCGAACAGGAAGAGCGGCAGCACGATCCAGACGAGGCCGGCGATCGAGGCGGTAGCCCGTTCGCGCTTTGTGTCCGGCGCCGCCACCGAAGGGTCCGCGTCAGTCATGCGGTTGCCTCCACCACGTCGAGCATGCCCATCCAGCCGAGCTCGGCGAACTCCGACTGGTGCGCGTGGAACATGTACTGGCCGGTCTCGTGGTCCTTGAAGGAGAACTCGACAATGCCCCGCTGGGCCTGGCACTGCATCACCGTGTCGATCGTGCGCGATGTCGGGGTGAGCGTGGTGCCGTGGTCGTAATAGTCGAAGAAGTTGGCGTGCAGGTGCAGCGAGTTGATCGGATCGAACTCGGTCACATTGATGAGATAGATGCGCACGGGCCTCGGGCGCACGACGCGGATCGGATGGCGGGTAAAATGGTGCGCGACCGTATTGACCGCGTAGAACTCGTTCTCGTTGTCGAAGTCCGTGTCGAAGGCGTTCATCACCATCACGAATTCCTGCCACTCGGCATTGGCGGGATCGCCCAGCAGGCGCGAGGCGGCGACGGGGGCGTGCTCGGGATGGCGTGCCGGATCGGGGTCGATGATGAAGGCGCCGTACATGCCCTTGTGCATGTGCCGTTTCAGCGGCAGGGCGTGGCAATGGTAGAGATGGCAGCCGAAGGGGAACGCGTCGAACTCGTAGGTGAACTCCTCGCCTGGTCCGATCACGCCCGCGCCCAGCACGCCGTCCATGCGCGCCGAGTGGATGCCGTGGAAGTGCATCGAATGGGGATGGGAGCCGCTGTTGCGGAAGAGGATGCGCAGGCGATCGCCCTCCGTCACCCTGAGCGTCGGCCCCGGCACCCGTCCGTTGAAGGTCCAGGCAGGAAAGCTGACGCCCGGCGCGATCTCGATCTCCTTGTCGACGGCCTCGATCTCGAACGACCGCAAGCGGCGGCCGTCGGGGAGCGCCGAGACGCTGCCCGTGTCCCAGTCGGTCAGCATGGCGGTGGGATCGAAGCCGTTGCGCGTGCCGTCGACCTCGCCGACGGTGATCATGCCGCCGTGGGAGCCGTGCGACGCGGCGGCCGCGTGGCCTGCGTGCGTGGTCGTGTCAGTCGTGGCGGCGCGGCCGAGCGCGCCGAGCAGCGATCCCCCGGAGAGGGCCAAGCCCCCGTAGAGCAATCTGCGGCGATCGAACCCATTCTGAAGCCAATGCCGCATTCCTCCACCCCAGCATCCCGATTTGAAGTGCGTCGCGAGGAGCCCCGCGCCGATTGTTAGCAAGTAAGTGAAAAATTAGCCGTAGCTAAACTTGTTGTCAATGCCGAAATCGAGTAGGGTTCCTCCGAGGAGACGGATGATGGCAACGGCGGACGACACGGTCGACGACACGCGGGCGCAGGCCGAGCGCTTCCAGCGCGTGCGGGAGGCGCACCAGAGCGAGCTCGCCGAGGACTATGTCGAGCTGATCGCCGATCTGATCGGGCAGACGGGCGAAGCCCGCCTCGTCGATCTGGCGGGCCGGCTCGGCGTCTCGAACGCGACCGTCAACAACACGATCCAGCGCCTGCAGCGCGACGGCTTCGTCACCTCCAAGCCCTACCGCGCGATCTTCTTGACCGAGCGCGGCGAGGCGCTCGCCGCCGCCGCCCGCGCCCGCCACAAGCTCGTGCGCGACTTCCTGATCGCGCTGGGCGTCAATCCGGGCGTCGCCGAAGCCGACGCCGAAGGCATCGAGCACCACGTGAGCGAAGCGACGCTCCAAGCGTTCCGAGAATTCCTGGGAAAGTGAGAGGGGACACATTGCTCATGCTGTTTTGCAACATGAACAATGTGTCCCTTGCCCATCGAAATGCCCTATTCTGACCCCATCCGGATCGGCATGCGGAGAAACACCATGCAACGCCATATCCCGGCCTGCCTCCTGGCGATCCTCATGCTCGCGGGCGCGCCCACTACTGCTCCCGCGCTCGCGGAGGAGCAGCCGGCGGTCGCCCCGGTCGAGGAGGCGGACCCACGCGAGGGCGATGCCGCCTACGAGCAGGCCAAGCGCCTGCTCGCCTCGATCGATTCGATCCTGGAGGAGACCGCCGAGCAGCGGTCGGACGCAAGAAAGCTCCCCAGCAAGGACGAATTCCTGGTCACACCGATCTGGACCGAGACCAGGGAGGATCGCGAGGACAAGGTCCGGGCCCTGCTCGATGCGGCGCTCGGCGTCGTCACCGACGTGCCGATCGTCGACCTGCAGAAGGGCATCGAGGACAAGCGCAAGTCGATCCGCGAGCTCGAGGAGAGTATCGGCGAGTTGCGCAAGAAGCAATTGACGGCGCCCAAGGACGCGCTGATGCCGGGCATCCTCAACGACACGGTGGAAAGCCTGGAGCAGGAGATCGAGGATGCCGAAAAGCGCATCACCGGCAACAAGGACGGGATCGCCAAGACCAAGCTCGGCATCCAGGACGCGCTCGCCCAGTCCGGCATCAAGATGGACCCCGCCCAGCTCGACCTCCTCCTCGACAGCGTGCTCTCGGGCGATCTGGTGCGTCTGGTCGCTGCCTTCAACGCGGCGCGCCTGATCGACGAGCAGCTGGCCAAGGCGGTGCAGGCCTCGGGCGACAATCTCGGCACGGCGCGGAAATTCTTCGCCATGCACTCGGCGCTGTTCGCCATGCTGGTGCACGCCCAGGACGTGCTCATCCACAAGATCGATACGGTCTACCTGCCGCGCCTGCAGGCGATCGGCCGGGACGTGGCGAAGGCGCGCACGGAGACGAAGCGCCTCCTGAAGGAGCAGAACCGGCCCGACCAGAAACGCGCGCTCGAAGCCAATCTGAAGAGCCAGGAGTTCGCCGAGAAGGTCTCGGCCTACTACCGCAGCTATCTGCTGCAGCAGCGCGAGCAGCTCGCATCCGCCCGCCTGAAGGCCGTCAAGGACCTGAAGATCGCCGACAACACCTACGAGACGGTGGAAGCGAGTTTCCAGCTGCGCGCGCTGATCAAGGACGCAGCCGCCTCGTTCGAGGCGATCCAGAAGCTCGAAGCGCCGGGCTTCGACCAGATCTTCGAGAACCAGGAGCTCCGGCGCGAGTTCGAGAACCTGACGAGGAAGCTCGACGTGCCGACGAGCTGAGGGGGAGGCGCAGAGGGCGACTCCAAGCAAACGGTCCCAACCAAACCCACACCCGTCATCCCGGACGACGCCTTTCGTGCCGGAGGCGCGCGCCTTCGGCACGAAAGGCGTCGTCCGGGATCTTTGCCAGTCCCGCTGAGCTCGTTTCAAAGATCCCGGCTCAAGTGCCGGAATTGGTCCGAGTCAGCCATGATTGGTCAGGGCCAGCACGTGACCGGGATGACGGGTGGCGGGTTGGAGAAGCATTGGTGAGCGGAGGCAACTTTACCTGGTTTCCGCAGTTCTGTCGCCCCAGCCCGCCCTCACGCCCAGCGCATCGCGTCGTCCTCGCTCTGACCTGCGGTACCGGGCGGCCGGTAGCTCGACCAGGTGGGGGCGAAGACTCGCATGCGGCGGCCGACGCCGCGCAGCTTGTGGCTGCCGAGCGGGCGCCAGGGCATGGGCAGGGACTTGGTGAAGGCCTGGCTCGCCAGCACCGGCTCGCCCAGCGCCTTCGTCAGCGAATCGAGGCGCGCCACCTCGTTGACGACCGAGCCGAACACCGAGAAGGCGAGCCGGTTGGGCACACCCACATTGCCGTAGGTCACCTCGCCCCGATGCAAGGCGATGCCGAACTCGAGTGGCGCATGGCCTTGCGCCCTGCGTTTGTGGTTGAATGCGGCCATCCGGGCCTGCGCAACGGAGGCCGCTTCGGACGCCGCGAGGCAGGCCGCCTCGCCCGTGAAGCTCTTGCCGATCGGAAAAATCGCGAGCATGGCGTCGCCGATGAAGGAGAGGATCTCGCCGCCCGACTCGATCACCGGCTGGCCGATCTCGCCAAAGAACTGATTGAGCAGATCGATGAACTCCTGCCGTGGCATCCGGTCGGCCATGCCGGTCGAGCCGCGCAGGTCGGCGTACCAGATCGCCGCGTCGATCGATTCGCCATCGCCCCGTTTGATCTGCCCCGCGAGCACGCGCTTGCCCGTCGTTCGTCCGAGGTAGGTCTTCGCCACGTTGCGCATCAGCTGGTCGCGCACCGCCATCTTGCAGGCGACAGCCAGGCGCGCCTCGACCCTGAGCAGCGTCTCGATGTCGGAATCAGAGAAGCCGTCGACGTGATCGCTCGCCCAGGAGCCGATCATGCCGCC
Source organism: Hyphomicrobiaceae bacterium (assembly GCA_031403055.1). Lineage (GTDB taxonomy): Bacteria > Pseudomonadota > Alphaproteobacteria > Rhizobiales > Hyphomicrobiaceae > JANNSW01. The sequence continues at coordinate 12,187 of JANNSW010000140.1, forward strand.
GCCCGAGGACTGGCTGAACGAGCTGTTGCCTTCGAAGCTGACGAGATAGGCGACGTAGTCGGTGACGCCCTTCCCGACGAGATCGGTGAGCACGGGGAAGTCGTAATGGCGGTCGGCAGTGTCGAGCCGGATCCGCAGGAAGTTGAGGCCGCGGCCCAGCATGTAGTGGTGCGGGCTCCTGGTGAAACCGGTGTTGAGGCCGCCGGGCACATGGGGGTAGTCGTCGAGCCGCGAGCCGACGCCGCGCTCCCAGGTGATGCCGAGCGCGCTGTGGAGGGGATGCAGCACCGAGAAGGCGCAATAGCCACGCGCCAGTGGAATGCCGATCGCCTGCAGCCGCTCGCAGCAGCCGAACACGATCGTCTCGATCTCGGCGTCGGTCAACGCCTGCTGCATCAGCCAATCGACGACCGCATTGACGAGCGTCCGTGGAACGGCCGGGCGCACCCTTGCGACTTCCGCGGGCGGCGGCACTACTCTATCCTGCATCGCTCCAGTCTCATCCTCTCAGCCGGGGATATCCGAGCTCGATCCACCAGTTTACGATAGCGGACGACCCGTTTAAAACGCCTCACCGATCAACTCCCCGTCATTCCATCCCTCCAGGCCCACAGATGTTCAAGAAGATCCTGATCGCCAACCGCGGCGAGATCGCCTGCCGCGTCATCAAGACAGCGAGGCGCATGGGGATCGCGACGGTTGCAGTCTACTCCGATGCCGACCGCGATGCGCTGCACGTGGAGATGGCGGACGAGGCCGTCCACATCGGCCCGCCGGCTGCCGCGCAATCCTATCTCGTGATCGAAAAGATCGTGGCTGCCTGTCAGACGAGCGGGGCCGAGGCGGTTCACCCTGGCTACGGATTCCTGTCCGAGCGCGCGGCGTTCGCGATCGCACTCGAAAAGGCCGGCATCGTCTTCATCGGCCCGAACCCCAAGGCGATCGCCGCCATGGGCGACAAGATCGAATCGAAGAAGGCTGCCGCCAAGGCCAAGGTCTCGACCGTGCCAGGCCATCTCGGCGTCATCGCCGACGCCAAGGAGGCGGTCAGAATCGCCGGCGAGGTCGGCTACCCGGTGATGATCAAGGCCTCCGCTGGCGGCGGTGGCAAGGGCATGCGCGTCGCCTATTCGGCCAAGGAGTGCGAGGAGGGCTACGGCCTCGCCCGGTCGGAAGCGAAGGCCTCCTTCGGCGACGATCGCGTCTTCATCGAGAAATTCATCGTCAATCCGCGCCATATCGAGATCCAGGTGCTGGGCGACAAGCACGGCAACTGCATCTACCTCGGCGAGCGCGAGTGCTCGATCCAGCGCCGCAACCAGAAGGTGATCGAGGAGGCGCCCTCGCCCTTGCTCGACGAGAAGACCAGGAAGGCGATGGGCGAGCAGGCGGTCGCGCTGTCGAAGGCGGTCGGCTATGATTCAGCGGGCACCGTCGAGTTCGTCGCGGGTCAGGACCGCTCGTTCTTCTTCCTCGAGATGAACACGCGCCTGCAGGTCGAGCACCCGGTGACCGAGCTCGTCACCGGCATCGATCTGGTCGAGCAGATGATCCGGGTGGCGGCGGGCGAGAAGCTGCGGATCAGGCAGGCCGACGTGAAGCTCGTCGGCTCGGCGATCGAAAGCCGGATCTATGCCGAGGACCCCACCCGCAACTTCCTGCCATCAATCGGGCGGCTGGTGCGCTATCGCCCGCCCGCCGAAGGCACGGTGAATGGCATCACCGTCAGGAACGACACCGGTGTCGGCGAGGGTGGCGAGATCTCGATGTACTACGATCCGATGATCGCCAAGCTCGTCACCCATGCCAAGACCCGGATCGAGGCAATCGATGCCATGGCCCGGGCGCTGGACGACTTCGCGATCGAGGGCATCGGTCACAACATCCCCTTCCTCGCCGCCGTCATGCAGAACCCGCGCTGGCGCGAGGGCAAGCTCTCGACCGGGTTCATCAAGGAGGAGTTCCCGCGCGGGTTCGAGGGCCGCACGCCGGAGGGCGCCGATCTCGACGTGCTCGCCGCGGTCGCGGCAGCGATCGATCATCTGGGCAATCGGCGTCGCCGGCGGATCACGCAACAGATGAACGGCACGGCCGTGCGATTTGCCGAGGAGCGTGTCGTCGACATGGTGGGAGCACGCAAGCGCGCGGTGCTGACCGACGACGGGGCAGGGGGAGTTTCGGTCGCCTTCAAGGGCAAGGATGCGGGCGGCAAGCCACTGGCGGTCTCATCCTCCTGGTGGCCCGGACAGCCCGTCTGGCAAGGCACGGTCGACGGCCGGCCGGTCGCGGTGCAGGTGCGGCCGATCCTCAATGGCATGCGGCTCGCCTATCGCGGCATCGAGGCGGCGGTGCGCGTCTATACCGAGCGGGAGGCCGCGCTCGCCGACCTGATGCCGGTCAAACAGGCGCCCGACACCTCGAAACTGCTGCTTTGCCCGATGCCGGGCCTCGTCAAAGCCGTGCACGTCGCGGTCGGACAGGAGGTTAAAGCGGGCGACGCGCTGTGCGTGGTCGAAGCCATGAAGATGGAGAACATCCTGAAAGCCGAGCGCGACGGGGTGGTGAAGACGGTCAAGGCGAAACCGGGTGACAGCCTGGCGGTCGATGCGGTGATCATGGAGTTTGGGTGAGGGGTGGTGACGCTCGACGCGGATGCTGGACCGGAAAGTCAGATGGGACTATCGTGCCACTAGATGTCCGCTGTCTGGGGGAGATGATCAGTGGGGCGCGGACGTGGCGGGGACGGTGGGTCATGACCCGACTCGGACATCTGCACCTCACTCGGCGCTTCAACAAGGAACTTCCGCTGCCGGTGGATGCGGACGTAGAGAACGAAACGGGACTGTGTCCAGCTGCCATGGCAGCTTCACCTGATCCAATTCATGTTGTTGGCCGGGTTGAGGGGGCACCGGAACGAGAGCGTTCATCCCAACCCTACTTCTCCAGTTTCTTGCACTCTGGCGCGGTGCGGTGGTCAAGGTAGTTGATTACTTTAGCAAGCTTCGCCTGACGCTCCTTGTAGAGATCCAATCCTTGGTCAGTCAGAAATTTGTTGTACTTCTCAAGGAGTTTCGTCTCCGCACTGCAGAGTTCGCGTTCGTTCGGACTGTCGCTGATGGATATGGCGAGGGCTGCGCGGATCACACCGCTAGCTACCGACGCGCCCGTCTGGTTGACTTGATCGATGTAATAAACGCGTGCAAGCAGACTGCGTCGTAGCAATTTCGAATTACTGGTAAGGTCGGGGATGTTCGGCACCGGTTTCTTGACGTATTTGAAGAAGGTGTCGTCATGGAACTTGCGCATCGCGGGAGTGTCCAGGGCCGCGTTCCAATCAGGCGACTCCGTGAGAACATGTTTCAGTGCGGCAATTGACAGCGTCTTTCCTGGATTTGAAAGGCAGGCACGCAATGTTAGAAATGAAGTAGGCATGTTAACTGCGGGCTTGCTAACTTCTTTCCAGAAATCATCAATATCTTTTCCGAGGTTACCCCAGAAATCGATTTGCTTGGCGCCCCAACTTATCGCGCTGTTGCCATATATTGCATCAAGCAACTGATAGGGCGTGGCGTAGGCGCTAGACGAGCCCCCATCTCGGTCGGGGAACACCGAGATTTCGTTGTAGACAATGACGTTGAAGAGCGCCCATTCATCATGAGACAGCGAGGCCTTCTTGTCATTCATGTATGAGAGGAAGACACGCAGGCTATCGGCGCGCTCTGGTCCAGACTTCAGAGAACGCAAATTCTGATCGACACGTACACTTTCCAGTGCGATGCGCTCGGCGTGGTACTGGCGCTGGCGCTCGCACCATGCGTTCACGTCGGCCCGATGTTGACGGGCGTTACGACAGGTCTTGCCAGCACTTTCGGCCCGCAAGCGGATGCGTTCTACGAGGCGAGCTGGATTGCCGAGCGAGCCGATCCGAACTGGCGTGGCTGCGCGCACGAGGAAGAGCTGACCAGTAACCACCCCGTTGTGGGGCACCCTAGCCGCAAGGCCACCCCAAGTATTGTTGCGCAACCACCGGTCAACTTGTAGACGCGTGATCTTGAATTTCTCGGTGATGCCCTTACGATTAGGCAGCGTCGACAGTGTCACTACTGTCATTTCCGCATCAGTGGACACATGAACGCAGGCGCGCCGTGCACGCAAGGCAGTACACGTGTATGCAGATTTCTTGTCGCTTAGTAACAATGGCACATAGCGAGCGCAGCGGCCCCCAGGTAACGGGATCAGTACCTCGGCGCGGTCTAGCGAGCTAAGAATGCCGGTCGTGAGCATGCCGCAATTGCTGGAGTCGGAGGTTTGTCTGCTCGCTCCGGCGCATGCTGCGCCACCTAGGACAATCGGCGCTTCGTCCGCCCAAGGATCGCTGACGCCCCTGACACTTGAAGCCGTGCCGGCGTATTCGTCGGGTTCGATTCCGGCCACTTCATCTGCTTGACAGTTTCCCGTCCATGCCGCCAGTTTGCTATCCTTATGAATGGCTCGGATAACCGCTAGGCATGCCGTCGTGTTCTCTCGATTGATCCGGAGGCGCTTCTCCTTTGAACTTTCGGCAAAGCTTCCGGCGGCAAAAGCAAGTTCCACTAATGCTGCCAAAACTACGACTACCGTTAGCCTGCAGTGACGCATGACACCCCCCGGCGTGAAGCCCGAAAGCACCGTTCGCGTTGCTTCGCAATGGCGAACGTGCTCACCTGTCAGATTTACTCCACTAACTGTGCCAGCAGCCTACTCCGCAATGGAGTCAAGCCTCGACGTTTCCAGGCCCTTCGCGACTTTCCGCTACCCTACCATAGAGCGGCCGAACGACAAGCTGCGCCTCATGCGACCGCGAACCGACGCCCCTGGCCCAAGGCTGCCGAACCGCTACCAGACTGCCGCCGACGTGATCGGATGGAAAGCTGCCGATATGCGTCAACTTGTCGCATCATGTCCGCAGCTGGGGTATGTTCGGATGGTGCCCGGCAAGGTTGAGATCGACGCGTCTGACCCGGAGGGGACCAAATTGCCGTGCGGTAAGTTGTGCTTACGGCCAACGACAGCGCAGCGAGGATCGCATACAGATACTAGGGGCTCGAGTTGGACCTGTCGAATAGGAGCGTGTCGATTGGTGCATGACCTTTGGCACCAAGCGTAGAGGACATTTCGGGTTGGCGATCAGGAAACGGAGTGAGCCCACGTGTTTGTCATGATGTTCGATAAGATTGCAAAACTTTGGGTGCCACAGGACATTAGATTGAAACAGACTGAATATTTCCGCGTTCAAATGGATGCCAACAAAGAGAGTGAACCACAATTACTGCTTCGATATCTTGACAACATCGATGTGAAATCAGCTCCACTCTTGTCGCATGTATCGATGATGATTGCAGTGCTAGGCATTTCCGCCGCAGCGATGTCGGATGATAGACTAACCCGGTCGTTGCTGATGGTCGAGATTGCTGCCTATATTGTAATTTGCCTAGCAATGCTTCGTTGCTTGAACATTATTGGCGATCACTCTAAGAATGTTTTATCCACTGACAACTACGTTGAAGAACTTCGATATGAAGTTTTCATTAGGCGTATTGTTTACACTGTTTCTTTGAGCGCTACTGCTCTGGTAACACTAGCATTTCTTGTGACAATTTTGATTAATATTTTCAATGCCACTCGATGATTGACAGACGCCGCTGTCAGACCGACAGCCGTTCCTGCCGCCTGACACCCAAGCAACCAGCTCCGATCACGCCTGCTGGCCTATACCACCGGTTGGGACACTACCCGATCGGTAGCAGCCGCTTGTGGCCCTCAGCATCCGCCCCTCCCTCATCGCCGCCCTTCCGCTGCTGGGGGTCTTTCTGCCGCGATGGGTGTTCTGCGTCAATCATGGCAGGGCCGGGCAGCCAACCGCCCCGACCGACCCTTCCAACACGCACATCTGCCGCAAATTAACCCTCAGCGCAGAAGGCCGCACACACCTTATCCCCCTCCGCCCACCCTCGCCGATACTGACGCCATCGCCTGCCATGACGAGGCGTCGTCCGGACCGTCCGGCGCGTGGCAGGGGACGGCGGCGGCCGGAGGTGCGGGGCAGACGGTGCCCACGTATCCGGCAGGTCTGGCGGGTGGGCCCTCCGTGACGGGTGACGGCGACGTCATCGCGGTCTGGGTGCCAAAGCGGTTAGGTCGAGCGCCTCGCGAGGGGCGCTCGCGGAAGAGCCCGCCCCAGGCAATAAATCGCCGCTCGTGGACGCCCTGGGGGCTGCCACTATTACAAACACATGCAGCGCCCAGGGCGTCTGCGTCTCAGTCCTCCACGACTCGCGGAGCCGGGCTCCGGCGGGAACGGTTCGCTTGGCTCTCCCGCCCCGACGGAGCGACCTCGTTTGACAGTTGTGAGCCGCTCCCCGACATTACGCCACGCGATCGGGGGCAGGGCGGCCACGGCATAGCCGACGGCGCCCGATTGCCTCGTCCGGTCAGGGCCGATCGAACACCGCACCGAGGCATTCATGATCGACTTTTCCCTTTCGCCCGAGATCGAGGACGTGCGGCAGCGCACGAAAGCGTTCATCGCCAGGCACGTGCTGCCGCTCGAATCGGATCGCGCCAACTACGACGAGCACGAGAACATCCGGCTCGACCTGCTCGAGGCGATCCGGGTCAAGGCCAAGGCCGCCGGGCTGTGGGCGCCGCAGGTGCCGAGGTCGCGCGGCGGCATGGGGCTGCCGATGGTCGGGCAGGCGGTGATGTACGAGGAAGCGAACTGGTCGATCTTCGGTCCGGTCTGCTTCAACTGCGCCGCGCCCGACGACGGCAACATGCGGGTGCTGAGCCAGCTGCTGGCGACGGAAGCGCTGAAGGACGAGTGGCTGCAGCCAATCATCGAAGGGCGTGCGCGCGGCGCCATCGCGATGACCGAGCCGCATCCGGGCGGCGGCTCGGACCCGACCATGATCCGCACGACGGCGACGCGAAAGGGCGACCGCTGGATCGTCAATGGCCGCAAATGGTTCATCACCGGGGCGGGGCTCGCTCAGCACTTCATCCTGATCGCACGCACCTCCGAGGAGCCGCGCCGCGAGCTGACGGCGTTCCTGTTCCACCGCGACACGCCCGGCTTCGAGCTGATCCGCAAGGTGGCGATCATGGGACCCGAGGAGCATGGCGGGCATTGCGAGCTCACCTTCACCGAAATGGAAATCCCCGACGAAAATCGCATTCTCGAGGTCGGGCAAGGCATGCGCGTGGTGCAGGCCCGGCTCGTGCCTGCGCGGCTCACCCATTGCATGCGCTGGCTCGGCCTCGCCAAGCGCTCGATGGCGATCGCTTCCGAGTACATCGACCGCCGCGAGGCCTTCGGGCAGAAGCTCAGCCAGCGCGAGAGCGTGCAGATGATGATGGGCGATGTGGCCAAGGACATCGAGATCGGGCGGCTGCTGGTGATGAAAGCCGCCTGGGCGCTCGACCGCGGCGAGAAGGCGATGACGGAAGTGTCGATCGCCAAGGTGTTCGTCGCGGGCCTGCTGCACAAGGCGGCCGACACCGCGATCCAGCTGAATGGCGCGCGCGGCTATTCCAAGGATACGATCCTGGAGTGGATCTACCGCTATGCGCGCCAAGCCCGGATCCTCGACGGCGCCGACGAGGTCCACAAGATGATCTGCGCGCGCGCCTACGCCAAGGAGGGGGAGGGGTTTTGGAAGTGGGGGTGAGGGCGTGAGCTCTGTTTGATGCTTGTCGAGTTGCGGACGATCTGATACGTAAGTTACGTAGTGCGGCACCATGCACACTGTGACGGAGACGGCAACTTTCGAACGTGCAGCGAAGGCTGCGGGGATGACCGGCGATGAGATCGAAGAGTTGATCTCGTACGTCTCCGAGAATCCGACGGCAGGAGACGAGATTCCCGGGGCTGGCGGTTGCCGAAAGCTGTGCTGGGCGCGGCCAGGGATGGGTAAGAGCAAGGGCTACCGGACGATAACTCTCTATTCGGGTGAATTGGTGCCGGTTTTCCTGCTGACTGTGTTCAAGAAGGGTCAGAAGAGCGATCTGACGCAATCGGAGCGCAACGCCCTGCGAGAGGCAACCAAACGGTTGGTTGCAGACTACATGGCAAGTGTCGCAGCGACTGCGAGAAGGAAAGAGTGAACATGGGCAAGAAGGCCTACGAAATGATCGCAGAGGGCCTCAACGAGGCGCTGGCGATCGTTAGAGGCGAGATGAAGCCTGCGAGAGTGTATGTCCCGTCCGACCCAAAGGTGAAGGCGATACGCCAAAAGCTGGGATTGACGCAGGAGGACTTCGCTACTCAATTCGGATTCTCATTGAACCAGATCAGAGACTGGGAGCAACACCGGTCGCGACCACTTGGCGGGGTTCGTTCGTATCTTTTCCTGATCGAGAGTCACCCAGACCAGGTTCGCAACATGTTAAGCAGCAGCGCTGGGACGATCCAGGCTGCGGAGTAGGCAGCGATTGCTTGTCGAGTCAGCGGCCGGCGGCACCCAATAGCTTGAGAATGGCTTCGTTCGGAGTGGAGCCGGCTGCAATCCGCAGCCCCGCACTGATCGACTAGGGTTGTTCTGCCGCATCCAGCGCCTTGGCAACCGCCTTCGGATTCTTGGCAATGACCTTGAGAAAACTCTCCGCTGCCTGATCGGGCTTGGTGCGGTGCTGCTCCCAGTCGCGAAGGGTTCCGATCGGAATGCCGAAGCGCTTGGCGAACTCCTCTTGCGAAAGCCCGAGCTTGAAGCGCACGAATTTGGCCAGCGCGACACGGCGCCCCTGAGCGAGTTGCTCGGGCGTGCGCGGCGGGTTATCGGGGTCGGTCAGCGCCCGTGCCATCACGTCCTCATCGGTCAAGGCGTCGACTTTGGCCCAGTCCATGCCACCGGGGCCGGAAATACGCGGCTGCCTCTTCTGTTTAGATTTGGCCATGGTAGTCGACCTTCTCTCGACGCGACGCTTTGCGGGAGGAAATGATGCGGATGCGATCGCCGCGCTCCGTATAGATCACCGTCAACAATCGTCCTCCAACCATTCCGGTTGCACGGAAGCGCGGCTCGTCGGGATCATCATCCGCTTCATCCACGAACGAAGGATCGTCGAAAACGAGACAACCCGCTTCGAAGCTGACTTCGTGCTTGACGAGATTTGCTCTAGCCTTTTCGTCGTCCCACTCGAAGCGGTCGTCACGCATGTATACGGGATTTCCGTAGTTTTGGCAAGCACGATCAGTCCCCTCTTCCGCCTGCGGGGAGCGGTGCTTCCACGATTACTGCGCCGTCCAGCCGCCATCGATCGACAGGTTCGCGCCGGTGATCTGGGCGGCGCCATCCGAGCAGAGGTACAGCGCGAGGCTGGCGACCTGCTCGACGGTCACGAACTCCTTGGTTGGCTGGCCGCCGAGCATGACGTCGTTGATGACCTGCTCTTTCGTCAGGCCGCGCGCCTTCATGGTGTCGGGGATCTGCTTCTCGACGAGGGGCGTCCAGACATAGCCGGGCGAGATGCAATTGCAGGTGATCTTGGAGGTCGCGACCTCGAGCGCGACTGTCTTGGTCAGGCCCGCGAGGCCGTGCTTGGCGGTCACATAGGCCGACTTGAAGGGGGAGGCGACGAGGGAGTGGGCGGATGCCGTGTTGATGATGCGGCCCCATTGCCGGCGCTTCATGGCGGGTACCGCCGCCCGGATCGCATGGAACGCCGCCGACAGGTTGATGGCGATGATCGCGTCCCATTTGGCAATCGGGAACTCCTCGATCGGGGCCACATGCTGGATGCCCGCATTGTTGACGAGAATGTCGAGCGAGCCGAGCTCCTTCTCGCCAAAGGCGATGAGGCCCGCGACCTCGTCGGGGTTGAGCATGTTGGCGGGCGAAAAGCGCACGCGACCACCAAGGGCCTCGATCTCCTTGATGGCGGCCGCATTGTCGGCCGCGGTGCCAAGGCCGTTCAGCACGACACCAGCGCCGTCCTGGGCCAGCGCCTTGGCGATCGCGAGCCCGATGCCGGACGTCGAGCCCGTCACCACCGCATTCCTGCCCTTCAGCATGACCACACTCCCATTGGATCAACGCGCGCGAAAACCGTCGAGCACGAAGAGAAACGCCTTGCGTCCCCCTGCGGTTGCACGATCGGGCGGCGATGGCAACGCTTTCACGGTCTGGAACCGCTCGGCGATGCTGGCGATGTCAGGGGTCAGGCTGACGAGCAGCACCGGTTGTGGCGAGCCCGTGCGATAGGGCCGGGTCAGCTCGTAGTGGTCGCGCGGCTGGTCGCCACCCTTCCAGGCGAGCACCGGCACCGGCACTTCGCGCAGATAGTAGACCAGCTCGGCGACAATGGCGCGGTCATCGGCCAGCACGGCCCGATAGGATCCGTTCGCGAGCTCAGTCTTGGCCGCCTCGCCGAGCGCTCGCCAGCCGACCAGGCGGGCCAGGGGATCGACTCCACCCGGCAACGTCATCCGCCCGGCCAATGCCATGCCGAGCGGAATCAGGGCAGCGAGCGCGAGGTGCAGCACGAGCGAGCCCCAGCGCGCTCGCCAGGCGCCGTCGCGCAGCATGGTCGCCGTCACCAGCAATGTGCCCGCCACATACGCGACGGCAGCCCAATTGGCGTGCGCCCGCGATACGAAGGCCTGGGCCATGAAGAGGACGATTACCGGCAAGCAGAAGGCAAGCAGGAGCCGATCCGCGGCCGGGAGTGGCCGGCGCGTGGCGCGCCAGGCGATGACGAGGAGAGCCGCGAACAGCACGGGCCCGAAC
>JANNSW010000141.1:0-17419 GCA_031403055.1 Hyphomicrobiaceae bacterium
GCAGTCGTTCGTAAAGTCTCTGACGGCCGCGGCCGTCGCGCTTACGCTGGGCGCAGGCGCTGCCGTCGCTCAGGATGTCGTCAAGTTCGGTGTCGCCGCCGAGCCTTATGCGCCGTTCTCGTCGCTGGACGCTTCCGGCAAGTGGGTCGGCTGGGAGATGGACCTGATGGATGCCGTCTGCGCCGAGGCCAAGCTCAAGTGCGAGCTGGTCGCGACCGCCTGGGACGGCATCATCCCGGCGCTGCTGGCGAAAAACATCGACGTGATCTGGTCTTCGATGTCGATCACAGCCGAGCGTAAGCAGCAGATCGATTTCACCAGCATGTACTACAACACGCCCACCGTGATCGTCGGCGCCAAGAACGGCGACCTGGACATCACCCCGGCCCATCTCGCCGGCAAGACGCTGGGCGTGCAGGTCTCGACCACGCACTCGCGCTATGCGGAGAAGTTCTTCGGCGCGGCCGGCGCGGTGCTGAAGACCTACCAGACGCTCGACGAGCACAACCAGGATCTGGCTGCCGGGCGGCTCGACTACGTGCAGGGCGACGGCTCCGCGATGGACGCGTTCGTGGCGAGCGAGCAGGGCAAGGCCTGCTGCGAGGTAAAGGGGCAGGTTCCCGAAGATGCCGCGACGCTCGGCGAAGGCGTCGGCGGCGGCATGCGCAAAGAGGATGACGAGTTGGAGGCGAAGCTGAACGGCGCCATCTCCGCGCTCGCCAAGTCCGGCGGATTCGACGCCATCACCGCGAAGTATCCCGAGCTCGTCGGCAAGATGATCGTGCCGAAGACGTGACCGGCGCCGGTTGCCGCGACAGGGGTTCCCGCCGCGGCAACCGGTTTTCACTTGCTCCAGCCCGAGAGGCTGCTCAGCCGTGGCGATTCTGATGGCCGGCCTCGCAGCCGGGATCTCCCTCGATCTCCTCACTATCAGGTGGGATTTACTCGCGTTCGAGCCGCCCGGGTGGGGCGGCGTGCTGGTGCGCGGACTGTTCCAGACCATCAAGATTGCGATCGGGGGCTATGCGTTCGGACTGTTGCTGGGCCTGGGCGGCGCCGTCGGCAAGCTCTATGGCGGGCCGATCCTCAGAAACCTGCTGGAAGGCTACACCACGATCGTGCGGGCGATCCCGGAGCTGGTGTTGATCCTGATACTGTTCTATGCCGGCACGCAGACACTGTCCGAGCTGCTGCAGTATTTCGGCTATGGGCGCGTCACCGTGAACGGACTCGTCGCCGGCATTGTCGTGCTCGGCTTCGTGCAGGGCGCTTACTCGACGGAGGTGCTGCGCGGCGCCATCCAGGCGATCCCCGTCGGGCAGATCGAGGCCGCCCGCGCCTATGGCATGCCGGGCATGTTGCGCCTGCGCCGGGTGGTGCTGCCGGCCATGCTGCCCTTCGCCATACCCGGCCTCGCCAATCTCTGGCTGATCGTGACGAAGGATACGGCATTGCTCGCCGTGGTCAGCATCGACCCGTCCGAGCTCGCGCTCGCGACCCGTCAGGCCGCCGGAGCCACGAAGCAGTACTTCCTCTTCTTCATGGCCGCATTCTTTCTCTACCTGCTGATGAGCCTCGTCTCCAATTTCGGCTTCCGCGCGCTCGAGAGGCGGGTCAGGCGCGGCATGCCGAAGCTTGCATGAGGGTAAGGATCCGCCATGACCGACACCGTCCTGCCGCATCGCAGCGGGCCGACCAAAGTGAAGACGGCCCCGGACACGCGTCCGGCAGCGCCGCTGACCAGCATCTCCGGGTCGGGCGACCTCAAGAAGATTCTGATCATCTTCATGGTCACGGCGCTCGCCGTCGGGATTCCGGCCAGCATGCTGATGAGCTGGAACTGGCTCGACCCGGCCTTCGCCACGACGATCGGCACAAAGCCGAAATACCTCGCACTGCTGTTGGAAGGGGTGTGGCGCACGATCTGGCTGCTGGTGCTGTCCTGCGTGTTCGGCATGCTGCTCGCGATCCCGATCGGCCTGGTGCAGGTGACGGGGCCAAGGTGGCTGGCTGCGATCGCCCGCGGCTTCTGCACCATGATCCGCGGCACGCCTCTCCTGATCCAGCTCTGGCTGCTCTACTACGGCTTCGGCTCGCTGTTTCCCTCCATCCCCGGCATCCGCGAGAGCTTCCTGTGGCCGATCCTGCGCGAGGCTTGGCCCTACGCGCTGCTCGCCTTCACGCTCTCCTTCGCCGGCTACGAGGGGGAGATCATGCGGGGTGCCTTCGCGGGCGTCGCCAAGGGCGAGCTCGAAGCCGGCCGCGCCTTCGGCATGAGCCCGTTCCAGCTGCTGCGCCGGGTCTGGCTGCCGCGCGCCATCCATCAGGCGCTGCCGACGCTCTCGGGCGAGGTGGTGCTGCAACTGAAGTCGACGCCGCTCGCGGCGACCGTCACCGTATTCGACGTGTTCGGCGTCGGTACCAAGATCCGCCAGGATCTCTACATCGTCTATCCGCCGCTGCTGCTGATCGCGCTCGTCTATGCGACGTTGACAGTCATCGTCGTGCTGGCGTTCCGCTATCTCGAAAACCTCGTCCCCGCCAAGCGCGCCTAGGCTTGCCGCTCCATCAGGAGGCATCCATGAAAGCCACGATGAAGAAGATCAGCCAGACAATCCACGTGCCGGCCCGCACCGGTATCGCCTTCGAGGTGAGGAAGGGCGACCTGATGCGCTTCACCGACCTGCAGGGGAGCCAGCCGATCGATTTCTGGGCCTTCAACAAGAAGGATATCTACGAGTTCCTCTCGTGCGAGCATACCAAGCCCTCGATCGAGAGGCTCTATCCAGGCAAGGGCGACGCCGCCTACACCAATCATCGTCGCCCGATCGTGACGCTCGTCGAGGACAACTCGCCCGGCCAGCACGACATGCAGTTCGCGGCCTGCGACAAGTGGCGCTACAAGGAGCTTGGCGTTACCGGCAAGCACGCAAGCTGCCAGGACAATCTGCACAAGGGCCTGAAATCGCTCGGCCTCGAGCTCCCCTTCACGCCGCAGCCCTGGAATCTCTTCACCAATTTCTTCATCAATAAGGACGGCACCTTCACCATCAAGGCGCCCGCGACCAAGCCCGGCGACAACCTCACGCTGCTCGCCGAGATGGCAGCCACCATCGTCATCTCCGCCTGCCCGCAGGACCAGAACCAGACCTGCGGCGGCAACCCGACCGACGTGCAGGTGGAGATCGGGAGGTGAGGCGACGCGCGAGAATGACCCGAATCCCAACATCGTCGATGGAGCAATTTATGTGCTCGGTGATGCAACCCCCCTTCACGACTTCGCGGTCAGCGCCGACCACAGATCGGCGAGCTTGGTTTCCTTGCGGACGCGCCAATAGACCTCGCCGATCGCATTTTTCACCGCGACCAGCGTGGTGCCGCGCTTAGGCGCCGCCGCATTCGAGGTCAGCAGGTGGCAGATGTCGGTGATGACCGATTCCGCATTGCCGTAATAGCTGTGCCCGAAGGAATCGGTGTCGACCTCGCTCGCATCGATCACCTCGACGCCACCGGGGATGAGCGAGAGTGCGGCCATGTCGCCGACACGGGGATAGCCATGCACGCGGCTCGATGTCCCCAGCGCTGAGTCCTTGGTCGAGGCGTAGAGCGTGACGCGCGCGTCCATCTTGGTGATGCGGGGCGCGATCTGCTCGATGAACACGTCCGCATCAATGTCGGGTGCGGTCAGGATCACCTCCTTCAGCACCTTCCTCTCCGCCGGCGTAAGCACATAGAACAGCTCCATTAGAGCGTCTGTCACCACCCGGTTGCCCATGGAGTGGGCGATCAGATGCACGGTTTGCGCGCCCGACTTGCGGACGACGTCGGTCAGGAACGTCGCGAAATGGTGGGTTGCCCAGCGCGAGTTGTTCTCCGCGACCGAGTAGGCGGTGATGTCGATGTTGGTGAGGCCGATCACCGAGGTCGGCCAGCTGAAGAAGATGGGCGCGCCGTCGAACTTCATGTCGAAAGCCATCTGCGCAGTTCGCCGCGCGGCGTCCTCGAAGGCGACCGAGAAGCCGTGCACGAAGATGAAGGCATGGCGGCCCGTGCTGGCCGCAATGCGGGCGCGCAGCGTGTCGTGGAAGACCGCGCCTGTCTGCGGGTCGATGCCGAGCAATTGGACATGCTTGCCCGGCTGCCAGCTGGAGAACATGCCCGGCGCCTCCAGCTCACCGATCTGGTGGATCTTGGGGATCGAGACCGTGCAGGTACCATAGCTCACGGGTGAGAGACCGGGGACAGGTTTCGCGCGCGAGCTGCCGAACCGGACCCGCGGGTTTGTCGCGGCCGTATCGTTGCGGTCGGTGCCGAAGTGGACAGTGACCACGGAGTGGTCCTCCGGCATCGCGTCGGCCACCGGGGCGCCCGCGGCAGGAGCGGCCACGGGAGCCGGCGCGCGCATGCTCTCGAACGATGGCTCCCGGGCCGAACCGACGCCTTCGGTACGCTGTCGTGGCGGGGCATATGGTGAGGCCTGAGCTGGCGCAGGAGCAGGGGCCGGTGGACGCGCAGGTTGGGGCGGCGGCACCCCCGCTGAATTCGGCGGCTCGGCACTTGCCGTTCTCTTGCGCTCGGAGCGATCCGACAGCGCCAGCCGCACCAGCATCAGCACCAGCGCGGCGACGGCAGCCCCGATCACCAGCAACATGATGTTGCCACGCGCAATCCAGTCGAAGATATGGTCCCACATGCAATTTGCCCTCGTTGGTTTGGCTCAATCGGTCGGCCCGGGATAGATTTCCGCCCAGAAGCTCCGTGTCACGGCGTCGGACAAGGGTCCTGGCGCAACCCGGCCCGTGATGGGCGGTGCTGCTTGCCTGATGCTCTCCAGCCGCCCGGCGAGGGCCGGCGGAGCGGCGCGACCGGTCACGTCGAGTGCATGCGAGACAATGACCGCGAGCGCGCCGAGCGCCCGGTCGAGCTGGCGTCCGGCACGCTCCTGGCCGTCCCAAGCCAGGGAGGTCGGCACTGGCGTGTCGTTCTGCACGAAGCCGCCGCCTTCGGAGGCCGGCATGAACACGCGTTGCGCCGCGTGGCGTGCAGCCTCGGCATAGCCCGCGACTGCGAATCCGAGTGTCCCCAGGTAGCGGTCGTCGTCGGGGCCCGACAGCAGTCCATCGGGCAGGCCGGAGGTCTTGCCGTCGAGCAAGCGTGAGATGTGCCGGTCGGCCAGGCTCGCGAGATCCGCGTAGGCTGCGGCGACCGCGTTGAGGTCTGGCCAGGCGGCGGCATTGTGATAGCCCCCTGTCGAGAGGATCTGGCCGTCGGGATGCTCGGCATCGGGTGGCAAGAAGGTCGGATTGTCGGAGACCTGGGAGAGCGACACCCGGGCGGTCTCGGCAAGCCGCGAGCAATCGCGGCGCAGGCGTCCCAGCATTTTCGGGAGCACGCGATAGGAGACCGGTGCCTGATAGGGGCGCCGCTCGGCCGTGCCTCCAGCGATGAGGCCGAAGAGTCGCTCCGCGGTCGCGACCTCGCTCGCTTCCCCGCTCAATCTTGCCACCTCGGGTGAGAAATGTCCGAGCGGCATCTTGTAGGCCTCCGCCGAGAGGGCGAAGATTTCCTCGGCAAGCGCAAGCCTGCGCTCGGCCGCCATCGCTCCATCCGCCGCCAGCGCCGCCGCAACCGGGGCTCCGTTGATGAGTGCGAGCGCTTCCTTCTCGCGCAGCTCGATACGCTGGTGCACGCCGGCGAAGAGATAGGACAGCGGCAGGATTTCTCCCGCGCACATCGCCCCCTCGCGCGGCACTTCGGGGAGGGCCTCGTCGAGCATGCGGGCGACCGTCTCGGCCAGGCTCGGCCGCACCGCGGCATGGCCTTCGAGGAAATTGGCGAGGCGCGCCAGCACCATGATCCGGGCGACACGCTCGGGAAAGGGCTCGCCCGCGTGGGCCTGGGCGGCAAGGCTCGGCTTGGCGGCATGCGCGATCCGCTCCTCGCGGGTGAAGCGCTGCCAGGCACGCTGGCCGTAGCCCGACGTCACCCCATAGATCACGATGCCGGGCTGCTCGATCAGCCGCTCGAAGGCCGCGCGAGATTTGGCGATAGTCTCGAGAGCCTCAGGGGCAATCTCGATCCCCTCGCGCTGCCAGCCCACCCGGGCAGCGGCATCGAGAGTGATGTCGAGGCGTTTGCCGAGACGCACGGCCATGGCAACTCTCCGCGGAAGGATCGCTCCCTTCTTAGCGGAGAATGCCGCTCATGACGATAAGCACGATTGCCGTGCAAACGTCAGAACCACGTCCTGCCGCCGCGCCGGTCGGCCGGGCGATGGCCGGAGCAGATGTTGGTGAGGCGCGTGTCGTTGCCGATCAGCTCGCAGACGCGGGTCTTCCTGGTGAAGCTCGCGCGGATTGCGGCGGCACTGACGGCAACGCCATAGCCGCGCGCGACCTGCGCCAGATAGGCGTCCTCGCAATAGGGCGTCGGCAGCCCCTCGCCATTGATGATCTGATTGGGTCCCTGGCAGCGGATCGCGGCTGCCGCCGGTGCCACCGCGATCCCGGCCATGGCCAGCGGCAACACGCCAAGCATGATGAGCGTTCTCGTCATCCTCGTCTCCCTCGCAATCGATGGTGCGGC
The DNA here is from genome assembly GCA_031403055.1 of Hyphomicrobiaceae bacterium. GTDB lineage: Bacteria > Pseudomonadota > Alphaproteobacteria > Rhizobiales > Hyphomicrobiaceae > JANNSW01. The sequence continues at coordinate 6,586 of JANNSW010000141.1, forward strand.
CTCCGCCGGAGGCTCGTGCACGGCAGATGGGCGGTGCTGGCGTCGCATGCAAGATCATGGGCCGTCAACAGGGCGTGAGCGGTCGCCGGCCAGAACCATACCGAGTCCGGATGATCCGCACCGCATTTCATCTCGGGCCAACGAGGCGGTATGCTCGCCGCATCACGCAACATCGGGAGGCTGCCATGACCGAGCAACTGGAGCAGACGCTCGCCACGATGAAACAGGAGATCGACTCGCTGCAGGTCCAGTCGAGGCACTTCATCAGGCCCTGGTACAAGGAGGGCGCCGCTCTCGTCAGCATGCTGGCGCTCATCTTCTCGTTCGGGACCACGGCTGTCTCATTTCTGCAGGCAACAGAAAGCAAGATCCAGGCGAGCCGCGCCCAGCTGCGCGAGTTGATCCTGCGGCTCGGCAAGTCGCCGCGCGAGATGCTCGAGCTGCAACAGCGCTACCGCAACGACGCCCAGGTGCTCTCCGGCTTCTCCTCGCTCATCAACACGGAGAACATCATCCTCGCCAAGCAGGCCTCGGAGATCATCTGGAGCATCCCGGAGCAGGTCTCCTCGGTCGAGCACATCGCCGTCGGAACGACGCTGATGCAGTCGAACCTGCCCCAGCTCGCCAGGCGCCATTTCCTGGTCGCGGCCGAGAAGGCGGCCGACTACAACGAGGTGGTCGGGGCCTACCGCTCGATCGGCGCGGTCGACTACCAGCTCGGCGACGTGGCTGGCGGGCGCGAAAACTATGCGCTGGCGAAATCCGTGCTTCGCTCCGGCCGCATCGAGCCGCTGGGCAAGGCCTTCATGGATTGGTCCGATGCGATCACCGAGATCAGGTGGGCCCAGGCGGAGTCGGCAACGAGCTCCTGCGAGGAGTTCAATGCGCATCTGGGCTCGGCCGGCCAACATGCCGGCAGGCTGCCACCCGCCTGGAGCGGCCCCGTCGTTACCGAGATCGAGCAGGTGCGCCAGCAAGGCTGCCCGCCCGGGGCTTATGTGCCACCGGCGCCTGCCGATGGGGCTCTGCCTCCGCCAGAAGCGGCGACCGGGATCGATGCCTCGATGCAGTAGCCGCGGTCAAACCAGGAACAGCAGCACGACGCCGAGCGCGAACAGGGCGAGCCACTCGGCCTGAACCTTTGGAATCCTGACCAGCGCGGCGATGCGGTTGGGCAGCTCGGTCACGAGGAACCGCAGCATCGGCACGGCGCCGAGCACGATGACGAGACCGGTCGCCCACAAGGCGTAGCCGGCAGTGTCCGCGGAGACGACGCCGCTGCCCGAAGCGAGGATCTGCACGCTCGTCAGCAGCGACCAGTAGAGCAGGAAGGTCGCGGCGACGCCGACCGTCAGCAGCAGGCCATAGCCGGCCGCCGAAAGAATTTCCCGCTCGATCACACGCTCGCGCATGGTGAACACCGCTCCAATGACTGGGGGCCACCATAGCGCGGAGTTCATTGATGGAGCATTAATGGCCGTCTCGCGCCTATCTGAAATGCTTGCTGAGCTTGAGGCCTTGCGCCTGGTAGTGCGAGCCCAGCCCCGCGCCGTAGAGCTGGTCGGGGACTTCCGTCAGGCGCTCGTAGACGAGCCGGCCGATGATCTGGCCGTCCTCCAAGATGAACGGCACCTTGTGCGAACGCACCTCCAGCACCACGCGCGAGCCCTCGCCGCCGGCCGCCGCATGCCCGAAGCCCGGGTCCATGAAGCCCGCATAGTGGACGCGGAACTCGCCGACGAGCGGGTTGAACGGCATCATCTCGGCGGCGTGCGTGGGCGGGATGTGCACGGCTTCCTTGGAGGCGAGGATGTAGAACTGGTCGGGGTCGAGCACGAGGCGGGGCTGCCCGCGTGTGCGGATCGGCTCCCAATAATCGAGCGTGTCGCAGGAGCCGGGCGCATCCACATCGACGACGCCGGTATGGCGTTTCGCCCGGTAGCCGACGAGCCCCGATGCGTCGCCCTTCAGGTCGACCGAGAGCGCGACGCCGTCATCGATGTCGGCGCGCCCGCCCGAGACCAGCTGGTGCTCGGCTTGTAGCTTGCGAAGGGTGTCGTCACTCTCGCGCGGGTTGCCGGTGCGGAACCGGATCTGGGAGAGTTTGGAGCCCTGTCGCGCGACGATCGGAAAAGTCTGCGGGCAAATCTCGGCGTAGAGCGGCCCGTGATAGCCCGCCGGGATCTGGTCGAAGGCCGCGACCCCGTCGGCGATCACGCGGGTGAAGACGTCGAGGCGGCCGGTCGAGCTCTTCGGGTTGGTCGAAGCGGAGATCGCAGCGGGTAGCGTGAGGCTTTCGAGCAGCGGCACGATGTAGACGCAGCCGGTCTCGAATACGGCGCCTAGCGTGATGTCGAGCTCGTGCAGGGTGAGATCGGCAAGCTTGTCGACGACCTTGGCTCCCGGCCCCGGCAGAAAGCTCGCCCGCACACGCAGCGCGCGCGCGCCCAGCCGGAGGTCGATGCTGGCTGGCTGGATCTGGCCGGGCTCGGGCGGGATGGCGAGGCGGAGCGCGCCCGCCGTGATCAACCCGCGGATCGCCTGGGCGGGCAGGATGCCGGCTGGGCCGGTCTTTTGGCTTGCACTCGATTTGCCTCTGGTCGCCATATCCGTCGCTCTGCCGATCGTGTAGCGCGGGATAGCGCAGCGTATCCCGCCGTTGGTGCCCTCCATTGGCGGGTTACGGCTTTGCCAAACCCACCCTACGCCGCTACATGCCCCACATTCCCCCTTGACGCCAACCCGCTGGTCCGGCTTATTCCCTGCCAATCCGCCTTCCGTGGTGATTTGGCCGGCCGGCTTGCAGCCACGTAAAACAACTTGCTAAAGAGGGGCCGTCCATGGCTGAGAAACCGCCCGCCGATTGGCCGCTCGAGCCCGAGACGCTGCTCGTGCATGGCGGCACGCTGCGCTCGCAGTTCGGGGAAACGTCCGAAGCCCTGTTCCTGACGCAAGGCTTCGTCTATGCCTCGGCCGAGCAGGCCGAAGCCCGCTTCAAGAACGAGGACCCCGGCTACCAATACTCCCGCTTCGGCAATCCGACCGTCACCATGCTCGAGGAGCGGATGCGGCTGATGGAGGGAGCGGAAGCGGCACGGGCGACCGCAACCGGCATGGCAGCGGTGACGGCGGCGCTGCTGTGCTATCTGAAGGCCGGCGATCATATCGTTGCGGCGCGGGCCATGTTCGGATCCTGCCGCTATGTGGTCGAGGATCTGTGCCCACGCCTGGGCATCGCCTCGACGCTGGTCGATGGCCGCGATCTCGATGCCTGGCAGCGCGCGATGCGGCCCAACACCAGGATCGCCTTCTTCGAGACACCGGCCAATCCGACGCTCGAGCTCGTCGATATCGAGGGGGTCGCGGAGATCGCGCATGCGGCTGGCGCCATCGTCGTCGTCGACAACGTGTTCGCGACGCCGCTGCTGCAGAAGCCGTTGCGGCTCGGCGCCGACGTCGTCGTCTATTCCGCGACCAAGCATATCGATGGCCAGGGCCGGTGCCTGGGCGGCGTGGTGCTCGGCCCGGCGAAATATGTCGCCGACCATCTGCAGATGTTCATCCGCCAGACCGGGCCGTCGTTGAGCCCGTTCAATGCCTGGGTGCTGCTGAAAGGGCTCGAGACTCTGCCGATCCGCGTCCAGGCCGAGACCGCGACGGCTGCCCGCCTCGCCGACCGGCTCGCCGGCATGAAAGGCATCGCTCGTGTGATCTACCCAGGCCGCGCCGATCATCCGCAGGCCGGCCTCGCCCGCCGGCAGATGACGGGAGGCAGCACCATGATCGCATTCGAGGTCGAGGGGGCAAAGCGCGAGGCGTTCCGCTTCGTCAATGCGCTCAGGATCGTGAAAATCTCCAACAATCTGGGGGACGCCAAGAGCCTCGTCACTCATCCGACCACGACCACCCATCAGCGCCTGACTCCGGCTGCCCGAGCCGAGCTCGGCATCGGCGACAATCTGCTGCGCCTCTCGGTCGGCCTCGAGGCCACTGAGGATCTGGCGCATGACCTGGAGCAGGCGGCGGCAGCGATGCTCGGATAGTGGCGGGACCTTTGCACCGGATATCGGCCACTCTCGCTCCCCTGCTCATTGCCGCCGCGGCACTGCTCTGGGGCACGCATGGCGTCGTCGCCAAGCACATCATCGATGGCGGAGCGCTCGATGGCCTGGGCGTCGGCTTCTGGCGGCTCGCGATGGCCTCGCCGGCGCTGGCTATCCTGATGCTCGTCCTGCCGGGGCAGACCCGGTGGTGGGCGATCGAGCGGCGATCGCTGCCGGGGCTCGCCGCCATCGGCCTCACCATGGCGCTCTATCAGGTGACCTTCTATGGCGCCGTCGCGCAGATCGGGGTCTCGCTCGCCGTGCTGATCGCGATCTGCGGCGCGCCGCCATTGGTTGCCATTCTGTCGTTGCTGCTGCTCAGCGAGCGGCCGGGACCTCGGACGATCATCGGCCTCATGCTCGGGCTTGCGGGTGTCGGCCTCATCGTCGGCCTGCCGGTAGAGGGTGTGGCTGCGCGCCCGCTGGGGCTCGCGCTCGCCTTCGGCGCGGCGCTGACCTATGCCGTCTTCACCGTCGCGGGCCGCCGCTTTGCGCGCGACGTCGATCCGGCGGCCTTCGTCGTCTACGGTTTTGCGATCGGAGCGGTCGCGCTTGCCCCGCTCGCGCTGCTGCAGGGCCAAACACCGGCCCGCGGCGATCTCGCGCCGCTCGCCTTCCTGGCGTTGGTGCCGACGGCGCTCGCCTATGCCCTCTACTTCCGCGGCATGCGCGGCACCGAGGCGACGACGGCCAGCGTGCTGACACTGATGGAGCCGCTGGCGGCGGTGGTGCTCGCAGCCGTGCTGCTGGGAGAGCGTCTGGCGCCGGCGAGCCTGGCTGGCGGGGCGCTGCTCATCCTCGGTGTCGTCCTCGCCTCCACGCAACGCCGGGCCCCCTGATCAGCGTGCGCCTTTGAGCGCCCGGTTGTTGATCCAGAGCGCGACGAGCAGCAGTGCGAGACTCGCCCACAGCCAGCCGTCGGCCTGCTCGCCGAACAACAGCACCCCGAACAATACGGCGGCGGGCGAGGACACATAGACCGCCTGCACCGTCGTCACCGGCCCGGCGAGGCGGATCATAGTGAAAAAGGCGAAGCGCTCGATCACCCAGACCAGCGTGATGACGCCAACCGTCCAATAGCCCCAATGGAAATCGGCGAGCCCCCGGATCGGCTCGAGCATGACGAGGAAAGGCAGCACCAACACCGCGGACGCCAGCGATTCGACGATCCCTGCGGTCATGGTGTCCATCCCCTTGGGCCAGGCGAGGGACGCATAGAGATTGTAGAAGGCATAGAGGATCGGGCAGATGAAGGCGGCGAGCGCCCACAGCAGGCTCGTGTGGTCGAGGCCGCCGCCCGGCCGGGTTAGGATCAGCACGGCGCTCGACAGGAAGCCGACGCCGAGCGCCAGCATCCTGAGCCCGCCAGGCTGCTCCTTGCCGAAGACGAGTGCGAGGCAATAGCTCCACAGCGGCGCCGTCGAGGTCACGACCGCGAGCACGGTGATCGGCATATTGCGGGCGAAGTAGAGGCCGAGCGCAAACGGCACGTTCATCAGCACGCCACAGCCGAGCCCGTAGAGGAGCGCATCTCGCCGGATCGCCAGGCCATGCCCCCGCAACAGGCGCGCGGAGCCTAGGCCGATCACGATGCCGAGCCCCGAAAGCCCGATCACATGCGTGATCGGGATGCCCTCCTGGCCCATCAGCTTGTAGAAGGTCGGCGAGATGCCCCAGAACAGGCCGAGCCCCAACACGCACAGCGCCTGCACCAGCGCCGACATCGCGCGCCTCCCGGTTTCATCCCAGCCCCGATCCCGACTACAGGGGATCGAAGGCGGACGATAGGGGGCTGCGGCGCCAGGCGCGCTCGTGCACGGGCCTGGCACCGGCCGCTCACCCGATCGGCACGAAGGCGTAGCCATTGCCATCCTTCTCGACCGTGCCGGCGGCAGGGAAGGGATAGTGGTAGCCCGCAATCATCGCGCCTTCGGCAATCGCGCGGTCCATCATGGCACGCCGCGTCGCCTCGGCCATGTCACCATCGTTGTCGAAGGCAAAATGCCAGCCTGGGTTCTTCAGGAACAGCGCCGGGATGTTGGAGACGTCGCCCAGCACGTAGAGCACCTTACCGCCCGAGGCGACCTGATAGGAGGTGTGTCCCGGCGTATGGCCGTTGGTCGCGACGCTGCGCACGCCGGGCAGCACCTCGGCCCCGTCCTCGACCCGGCGGATCGTCTTCCAGCCAGGGAAAACGGTCTGGATGCGCTTGGCGAGCCCTTGCGCGCTCTGGGGCAATCTGGCGATCAGGGCGGGGTCGGTCCAGAAGCCGTATTCCTTGGCCGCGACCACGATCTCGGCATTGGGGAAGAGTGGCGCATTGGTCTCCTTCTCCATCAGGCCGAAAATGTGGTCGGGATGGAAATGGGAGATGAGCACCGCCGAGACGGCGGCCGGGTCGATGCCGGCGGCGGCGAGGCTCTTGCCCCGCATCAGCCCGGCCGAGGGTGCAAGCTGTCCGCCGGTGCCCGCGTCGAACAGCACCGTCTTGTCGCCGATCCTGGCCGCCATCGCCGTGAAGGGGATGCGGATGGCGTCTGTCGGCAGCCCGCCGGCTGCAAGTGCTGCCTTCGTCTGCTCGATCGAGACGCCCTTGATGAAATTGGGGTCGTGCGGTTTCTCCCACAACCCGTCGTAGAGCGCGGTCATCTCGACATCACCGACCTGGAAGCGGTGGAAGCCCTGATCGACCATTGCCGCGGCCGAGGCAGGCGAGGCACCCAGGAACGTCACGCGCCGGTCGAGCCCGAGCGCGAGCGCGGCGCCGGCGGCGGAAACGATGAGGTCGCGACGGTTCAGTGTCAGCATGTCGATGCACTCCGGTTGCGGGGTTTGCCGTTGGCCCCTAGGCCCTGCCGGATCGTAGCGCACTGGGAGCCGCGGCCGATGACGACCGCGCGATGTCACGCGAACTTGAACAGCACCGACATCCCCGCGGCCGGCTGCCGGGGGATTGGGGAGCGCGACGAGGGAGCGGAGCGGTCCGGCCCTGATGATATTTTCGGATGCGGCCGAAACCGCTCCGCCGCTGCCGGAAGGGTGTTTCCGCCGCCATCGGGTGCCTTCCGGCTCCCGGCTCCGCTGCATCCCTGGCGGAGAGTAGTCCGGGATGCGTCTCCGCTGTCCCGGACGGCAGCCAGACCCGGGATAGCTTAGGTCCCGGCCCTTGCCGATGCTCCCCGCCACCCGAGACGCCAGCGCGCGTTTCCGGCCCCTGCATGGCGGGGATCGGGAAAGTGTAGGCGATGTGGCGGGAGCGGGGATAAGTGCGGAGCGGGGTCGGATCGTGTAGGTTGGGTTGAGCCCGGGCTCGTCCCGGGCCAAACCCAACGGGCCAGCCATGCGCTACCGCCGGTTCAGGATTGAAGGCGCGAGCTATTTCTTCACCCTCCTCACCGAGGCCAGGCGTCCGTTGCTCGCGAGCCCTGCGGCGGCAGCGCTCCTCGGCAAGGCGCAATTCCAAGTGCGCTCGCGACACCCTTTCGAGATCGAGGCCGAGGTGATCCTGCCCGACCATGTCCACATGATCTGGCAACTCCCCGAGGGTGACGCTGCCTTCGAGCGCCGATTGAGGCTCGTGAAGAGCACGTTCACACGGCTCTACCTGAAGGAGAGCCCGGCACCGCCGCGATCGGCCAGCAGGCAGAGCAAGGGCGAACAGGCCATCTGGCAGCGGCGCTACTGGGAGCACGTGATCCGCGACGAGGACGACTTCGGCGCGCACCTCGACTACATCCATTACAATCCCGTAGCCCACGGCCTCGCCGCCGCGCCTCGCGACTGGCCCTTCTCAACATTCGGGCGTTGGGTCGAGCGGGGCGTGTACTTGCCCGAATGGGGCTCCGACGCGCCGCCCAAGCTGCCGCCCTGGGCGGGCAAGGAGTAAGTGATATTCCGTAGGTTGGGTTGAGCGCAGCGAAACCCAACGCATTCCGAGTTCAATGCCGTGTCAACGCGCATTGTGATCCGGTGAGGCTTGGCATGCGGATAGCGGTCGGCGTGTGATGTTGGGTTTCGCTGCGCTCAACCCAACCTACAAGGCTACTACAGGGCTGCGCCCCCAAACCCCCGTTATCCCCGCAATCGACACCTAGCATAGGGTAAGACCGTAAGAGGATAGACTATAACGTCCTGGCAACGCGGAAGCCGTAGCTGACGAGCCGGTAGCCCGGTCGGAGCCTGTAGCGGTCGGCCGCGCGGAGGATCCACGGAAGACTGTTGATCCAGGAACCGCCGCGAATGACACGGATATTGCAACCACTGGTTGTGCGAGCCGCACCGTCCTTAGGCGCGCTGGAATAGCTGTCCTCGTAGCAATCCTCGACCCACTCCCAGACATTGCCGTGCATGTCGTAGAGGCCGAACGCGTTGGCGGGAAACTGTCCGACCGGAGCCGTATTGACCCACTTGTCCTTGCCGGTCGCAAGGCCGTCGCAGCACTCGAACTTTCCGTAGTTGGCATTCGCATGGCTCGCCGTGGCGCCCCACGAGTAGGCCGTCGTCGAGCCCGCCCGCGCGGCATACTCCCATTCGGCCTCGCTGAGCAGCCGGTAGCCGCGCCCCGTCTCGTTGGCGAGCCAGGCGACGTAGGCCTTGGCGTCGTCCCAGGAGACGCAGGCGACCGGGTGATCGTCGCTCTGCTGGTAGCCCGGATCGCGCCAGGACTTGCCCGGCGTGTCCTTCCACTCCGTTCCGTTCCAGACATAGCAACTGTCGGCGGTCTTGTGCCCGGTCGCCTTGATAAAGGTGGCGTACTGCCCGCGCGTCACCTCGAATCTCCCGACCGCGAATGGCACGGCGATCGTCACGTCGTGCCGAGGGCCTTCGTCGCTGGAGCGGCCCTCCTCGTTGTCCGGCGAGCCCATGGTGAACGTGCCCGCCGGCAGCACCACCATCTCCGGGCAGGAGGGGCAGGGCTTGCCGTCCGCCAGCTTGTCGCGAAAACTGTCGCCCGAGCCCGGCACCACGGCGAGCGCGGGATCGCGCTTGGCTTCCGCCTCGGCGCGCTGGCGCTCTTCATCGGCCTTGCGCGCAGCCTCGCCCGCCGCCGGAACCTCGCCCGCCGGCTTCGGCCCAGGCTCGAGCAGCCCGAGCTGCACCGCCATCACGGCGCCGGCCACCAGCGCAACCCCCGCCGCGCCAAAACCCGCGATCCGGCCCCAGGGCCGGCTGCCCGGCCCCTGCCGCGCGGCCCGGATCGCCAGCGCGAGACGCTCCATGTCGCCCCCGAAGCGCTCGTGCAGCACGTCGTGCTTCTGGTAGAGCACCAGCTCGGCGATATCGGCGGGCAGCTCGCTGTCGCGCGGCAGCGGCACCATCCGGCCCTCGTGGCCGACGCGCACCGGAATGACCAGGATGCCGCGCTGAATGGCGGCCGCGATCTCGCCGCGCACATAGTCACGCTCGCTCCCGCGCATCCGCCCGGCCAGCAGCTCCAGCCAGCGCGGACCGATCACCGCGATCAGCACGTCGCAGGCGGTGAGGGCCTTGTCGAGCTCCCGGTCGAAACGCTGGCCGGCGAGCAGGTTGTCCACGTCCATGAAGACGTTGGACTTGCCGAAACGGACCGCGAGCGCGTCGCGGATGCTGCGCGCGTCGCCCGCCGCGTCGTCGCGCCGGTAGCTGATGAAGATCTTGCCAGTCATACGCGCGCGCGCGCCGAGCCCCGCACTACCTGCACCAAACCGGGCAAGGTTAGTCCGCCGGACGCGGGCCGTCTACGGAATGCAACGTCAGCCCAAGCGAAGGGCGTGGGGTCAGACCCCTTGGGCAGGATGCCGGCGGATATCAGCGGCCCCGAGGCCAAGGGGTCTGACCCCGATCCGCCGTCAGCCGGAGCGGAAGAGCAGGCGCGAGCGGCAGCGGCGCCAGCGCGCGAGGTCGGCGGCGTCGTCGATGTCGGCGAGGGTCGCGGCCAACGCCGTGGTGGTGCCGCGCAGGCCGGCGAGGGTGTCGGCGAGCGCGTGCTCGCTCGACCAGCGGACGTCGGCGAACGGGCGCGGGATGCGCCGCGACCGCGCCATGCCGATCAGCCAGTAGCCGCCGTCGCCGGCCGGGCCAAGCACGGCCTCGCAGCGCCCGAGCTGGCGGAGGGCGTCGCGCAGGTGCTGGGGCGTCATTTCGGGGATGTCGGTGCCCACGATCAGCACGGGGCCGGGCGGCATCTGGTCGAGGATGCGCTGCATGCGCTGGCCGAGGTCGCCCGGACCTTGCGGCCGGCGCGGCAACTGCCGGGGCCAGGCCGCCGATCCGGCCTCCCGATCGGGCGCGACGGCGAGGGTGATCCGATAGCAGGGCGATTGCATGAGGCGGCGGAGCAGGCTCGCGCTCATGTGGCGGTAGAGCCAGGTGGCGCGGACCTCGCCGATACCGCGCGCGAGTCGCGTCTTCACCCGGCCGGGGCGCGCCGCCTTCACCATCACCACGACGTGGAAACCGGTGGTGGCAGCGCGCGGGCGCCGGCTATTCATAGTAGCGCGCGATCGCATGGGGGGGAACGCGGAGGTAATAGAGGGCGAGGCAGCCGAGATTGCGGGCCGAGCGCTGGAGGTAGCCGTCGCGCCGGTAGCGTGCTGCGCTCGTCACGGCTTTGGTCCGCATCAGCACCAGGCGTTGGCGCCCGAGCCGGCGCACCATGTCCACATCCTCCATCAGCGGATAAGGGCGAAAGCCGCCGACGTCACGATAGAGCCGCGCCGGGATCAGCAGACCCTGATCGCCAAAAGCAAGCC
>JANNSW010000142.1:0-1953 GCA_031403055.1 Hyphomicrobiaceae bacterium
TAGCAGCGCGGCGCGCGGCCTGCTACGCCTGGACGGTAGAGAGGCGGGAAAAAGCGGGGACAGCATCCCTTGCCACTCGGCCACTGCCCAATGCTCCCGACGCTGTGGTAGGAGATGTCTTCTGTACTCGCATGAGCCCAGGCACGATCGCTTCGTCACGGCTCGAGGGAGAATCCGATGCTCTGGCGCACCCTGGCAATCGCAGCCATCGCTCTGACGATGGCCGTCGCGCCAGCCGACGCGGCCCGCAAGTCCACGCCAAAATCCGTCGACCCCTACAAGGGCATGGAGGCGATGCGCTTCACCATCGTGGGCAATGCCGAGCCCGGCTGCGAGCCTCATTGCGCTGAATGGATCGCTGCGGAAGGCGATATCGTGGAGGGGTCGGCGTCCGCCTTCCGCAAGGTCCTGAAAGCGGCCGGCAAACGCAAGCTGCCAATTCTCATAAACTCACGCGGCGGCTCGGTGCAGGATGCCCTCGCCATCGGCCGCCTGATCCGCGACAAGGGCCTCGATGTTGCGGTCTCCAGGACCGACTTCGAGCCGTGCGCGAAGGGGATCAAGGCGTGCAAGGACGGCCGCTCGGTGAAGGGCTCGAAGGGCCGGCCGAACTCGCTGCAGGCCTACTGCGCCTCCTCCTGCGCGTTCATTCTTGCCGGCGGTGTCAGACGGCTTTCGACGTCGTGGTCTGGCGTCGGCGTCCACCAGCTGAAGACGTTCCAGACACTGGTGCGGGTGCGGCGCACCTTCAGGATCGAAACCCGGCGAGACAGCAAGGGTCGCACCACGCGCAAGAAAAAGCTTGTCGGCGAGAAGCGGCTGTCGAGCACGACGCGCGAGGCCAAGACGACCGACAAAACCTATGATCCAGTCGAGCGATACCTCGAGGAGACCGGCATCGGATCCGCGCTGATGGAGATCATCCGCGCCACGCCCAACGAGGGCATCCATTGGTTGACGCCAGAGGAGGCGCGCACCACGCGCCTGGTGACGGAGGCAGTGAGCGCGGAGTTTCTGATCGCCGAGGTCGAGGCCAAGGCGGCGGCAACCTCGCCGCCAGTGGCTGCAAGCCTCCCCGCCTCGGTTCCGAATGCGAAGATCTCGGCTTCCGCGTCCTTGCGGCTCGGGCCGTTCATGACGAAGGAGATCGATGCCGCCATCACTCTCTCCCATGGCGGACAAGACCGGCCGATCCGTGTCGAGATCGCACTCTCGCAAGCCAAGCGGTCGATTGGCACGCGGGATCTCGATGCCCTTGTCGTGCTCGTGAATGGGCGCAAGGTGGAGGCTGTCAACGACACCGCTTACTTTCCCTACGGGACGGTCGCAGCGACTATTCCGCGATCATGGTTTTGCGAGGCAAAGGGTGGCGTCCAGCCGATCAGAATTGTGCTCGCCGTGAATTCCAGCAACAGCCAATCGGCGCAGACATCAGCCGTGATCCACGTCGCCCGCTTCGAAAATGCCGCCGCGCTGCTGGCCTCGGCGTGTCCGGTGGGGCGGTAGGCGCCAGCCAGAAACCGCCAGTGCCAGGCACCGGCCCGGCACCCTCCGGCCTCGTGAAGACGCCGCCCTTCTTCAGGAAGTCGCGACCCTTGTCGAGGTGCTCCATCGCCCGGCAGCAATTCTCAATGTGACGGCTACGGCAGTGGCGATGGCAGAAAGTTGTTCTGAAGCGAGGATAGCTGGCGGCTGACGGGCGGCGTCAGCCGCCGAGCACAGCGGGTGGTGGTTTGCCGGCGGTCAGGGTCTCGACGAGCAGGGACCAGCTGGGGAACACCTGATACGTCGTGATGACGCGCAATTCCTCGAAGAAGCGCTTGCGGGTGCCGACGGCTGCCCGTGCCGCTTTCCACGCGGCGTCGACGAGGTCGGCGACGGTATGCATGGCGAATGCGATCAGGTTCATGGTGGCCAGGACGGCTGAGAGATTGTCTTTGCCGTGACCGAAAT
>JANNSW010000143.1:0-4638 GCA_031403055.1 Hyphomicrobiaceae bacterium
AGGTATTCCGCGACCGTGGGATGGATATGGACCGCCCGCGAGATCGTGGTGTAGCGGGCGCCGGCCGCCATCACCTCGAGGAACGCATGCACGAGCTCGTCCCCGCCGATGCCGAGCAGCGCGGCGCCCAGCACCCGCTCGGTCCCGGCCTCGACCACGACCTTCATGAAGCCCTTGGTCTCGCCCCGCTCGCGCGCCCGGCCGACCGACGTCATGGCGAGCTTTGCCGATAGCGCCTCGATGCCCTTGGCCCTCACCTCGGCCTCCGTCATGCCGACCCTCCCGAGTGGGGGATCGATGAAAAGGCCATAGCAGGGGATCCGATCCGAGATCTTGCGGGGGTCGTTGTCGAAGAGGTTGGCCGCGACGATCTCATAGTCGTTGTAGGAGGTATGGGTGAAGGCGCCACGCCCGTTCACATCGCCGATCGCCCAAATGCCCGCAACGTTGGTCCGGCACTGGTCGTCGACTTGGATGTAGCCGCGCTGATCGGTTGCGACCCCTGCCTGGTCGAGACCGAGGTCATCGGTGTTGGGACGCCGGCCGACCGCGAGCAGCAGGTGGGTGCCGACGATCTCGGGCGCGCCTTCCCCACAGGCGAGCTGCATCGCGATGCCGCCGTCCTTCCTGGCAACGGCCAGACACTTGGCGCCGAGGCGCACCGCGATGCCTTCGTCCTCCAGAATGCCCTGCACGGCGGCGCTGATGTCGGGGTCCTCGCGGGCGATCAACCGGTCGGCCATCTCGATCACCGTGACGCGGGCGCCGAAGCGGCGAAACATCTGTGCGAACTCGAGCCCGATATAGCTGCCCCCGACCACGAGCAGATGCTCGGGCACGCTGTCGAGCTCCATGATCGTGCTGTTGGTGAGGTAGTCGACCTCCTCGATGCCGGGCAGCGGCGGCACCACGGCCCGGCCGCCCGTGTTGATGAAGATGCGGTCGGCCTCCAGCGACTTGCCGTCCACCTCGACGCTGCGCGGGCCCGAAAATCTCGCATGACCGCGCAGCACGGCCGCCTTGTCGAGCCCTTCCATCCACCTTGTGATGCCGGTGCGGCCGCGCAGGACAATCTCGTCCTTGCGCGCCTTCACGCGCCCCATGTCGACCCGGACGGCTCCGTCGATGGCAACGCCATATTCGGCCGCCCGGCGCGTCGTGTGCGCGACCTGGGCGCTCGCGACCATCGTCTTGGTCGGGACGCAGCCGACATTGACGCAGGTGCCGCCGAAATGCTTGCGCTCGATGATGGCGACGCGTTGGCCTTCACTCGCAAGGCGGTCGGCGAGCGGGGGACCCGACTGGCCGGTGCCGATGACGATCGAGTCATACCTTGTGACCATGGCTCAGCTCTTTCCTTGTGACTATGTGGCCGCAATACTGGCAAGGCCCGACTCTGCCGCACGACGCGGGGCAGCTCCGCCCGGCAGGGTTTGCCCGGTCGGAGCTGCCTCGGCTGGCTCAACCCGGCTGGCCGGGGCTGGCTCGTGCAGGACAACGCCCTGGAGCGCATCGAGCTCGCCTCGCCAGGGAGCCTGCGCTATCGCCCTGCGGGTGTCCATAGGACCTGCCTCCCAGCGTTTGCGGATGCCCTGGGGACTGAAGTCGCCGTCCTTGGCCTGGTCCTCGTTCTCGATGCGCGGCGCCAGCAAGCGGACAACGTGCATGTGCTCTCGACATGTCCCCTCGCGCTCCATTGCGCCAAGAGCGCGCCGCAGCTATAAGCTCGATCGTCCCGCACGCCCCGACACCCCTGGAGGTGGCGTGCCTGGGGCCACGGGGCCGTTCAGGCCCCTTTACGATTCACACGAGAAGCGAGAGAAGCCATGGCAGAGCAGGTCGAGCTGAAGGCCACTGCGCGTCCACGTGTCGGCAAGGGGGCCGCACGGGGCATGCGCAAGACGGGCCGCGTTCCCGCGGTCATCTACGGCGACAGCCAAGCGCCCGAGCCGATCATCATGGACTACAAGGACCTGTTCAAGCCCTACCATTCGGGCCGGTTCCTGCAGACCGTCTACACGCTCGTCGTCGATGGCAAGAAGAGCCGTGTGATCCCGCGCGACGTTCAAGTCGATCCGGTCATGGACTCCATGGTGCATGTGGATTTCCAGCGCATCGGCAAGGACGGCCAGCTGCGGGTCGCGATCCCCGTGCAGTTCATCAACGACGTGACGTCGCCCGGCCTGAAGCGCGGCGGCGTTTTGAACATCGTGCGCCACGAGATCGAGCTCTACTGCCCGGTCGACGCCATCCCCCATCACATCGAGGTGGATCTGGACGGGCTCGACATCGGCGCATCGATCCACATTTCGTCGGTGAAGCTGCCGCCCGACACCAAGGCCGTGATCCAGAGCCGCGACTTCACGGTCGCGACCATCGCTGGCGCCTCCTCCGCCTCGGCTGATGCCGCTGATGCGGCAGACGCGACCGCGGAAGGTGGAGCCGCTCCGGCTGCCGCGGCTGGCGATGCCAAGGCCGGCGCCGCGCCTGCCGCCGCCGACGCCAAGGGTGGTGGCGGCAAGGACGCAGGCAAGGGCGCCGCCGCGAAGCCAGCGGCCGCCAAGCCCGCCGCTGCCAAGCCAGCAGCCAAGAAGTAGCACGGGCAAGCCGGCCGATGCCGGCTTCCCCTTCTTTGGCAGCGTGACAGGCCATGAAGCTGCTCGTCGGGCTCGGCAATCCGGGCGCAGGCTACTCCAGGCACCGGCACAATGTGGGCTACATGGCGCTCGAGGCGATCGCCGGCCGGCACCGGATCGGACCCTGGAAGAAGCGTTTTCAGGGCTATGCCGCCGACGGCGAGATCGCGGGCATCCGCTGCCTGCTGTTGAAGCCGGACACGTACATGAACGACTCCGGCCGCGCGGTCGGCGAGGCTGCCCGGTTCCTGAAGATCGCGCTCGAGGACATCCTCGTCTTCCACGACGAGCTCGACCTTGCGCCC
This sequence comes from Hyphomicrobiaceae bacterium, assembly GCA_031403055.1. Lineage (GTDB taxonomy): Bacteria > Pseudomonadota > Alphaproteobacteria > Rhizobiales > Hyphomicrobiaceae > JANNSW01. Next base: position 2,942 of record JANNSW010000143.1, read on the forward strand.
GGCAAGCTGAAGGCAAAGCTCGGCGGCGGCAACGCCGGTCACAATGGCCTGCGCTCGATCACGGCGCATCTGGGCAACGAGTACTGGCGCGTCAGGATCGGAATCGGGCACCCCGGCGTGAAGGAGCTGGTGCATCATTGGGTGCTGGGCGACTTCGCCAAGTCGGACGAAAGCTGGTTGCGGCCGCTATTGGATGCGATCGCCGATGCGGTGCCCCATCTCGTATCGGGTGACGACGGGCGCTTCCTTTCGGAGGTCGCGCGCCTGCTCGCCCCGCCCAAGGAGAAGAAGTTGCGCGAGCCCGCCACTCCCGCGACTGAAAAGCCGGCGGCCATTCCCGAAGCCAGGAGCGGAGCGCTCGCCGAGCGCCTCAAGAACTGGCTGAACCGCGACAAGAGCTGATAGGCAGGACCATGGGCTTCAAATGCGGCATCGTCGGACTGCCGAACGTCGGCAAGTCGACCCTCTTCAACGCGCTCACCGAAACGGCGGCGGCGGAGGCGGCCAACTACCCGTTCTGCACGATCGAGCCCAATGTGGGCGAGGTGGCGGTACCCGATCCCCGCCTCGACCAGCTGGCGGCGATCGGCAAGTCGGCGCAGATCATCCCGACGCGCCTCACCTTCGTCGACATCGCCGGGCTGGTGCGCGGCGCCTCCAAGGGCGAGGGCCTGGGCAACCAGTTCCTCGCCACCATCCGCGAGGTCGACGCCGTCGCCTACGTGCTGCGCTGCTTCGAGGACGACGACGTGGTCCATGTCGAGGGCAGGGTCGACCCGATCTCGGATGCCGAGACGGTCGAGACCGAGCTGATGCTCGCCGACCTCGACAGCCTGGAACGGAGGAAGCAGGGCGTCGAGAAGAAGGCGAAGGCAGGTGACAAGGATGCCAAGGCCCAGGTTGCCCTGATCGAGAAGGCGATCACGGCGCTCGCCGCCGGCCGCCCCGCCCGCACCGTCGAGCTGACCGAGGAGGAGCGCCCCGCCTTCCGCCTGCTCCAGCTGCTGACGGCCAAGCCCGTCGTCTATGTCTGCAACGTGGAAGAGGCATCCGCCGCGACCGGCAACGCCTTCTCGGCAAAGGTCGCCGTGCAAGCCAAGGCCGAGGGGGCCGCGTGCGTGGTGATCTCGGCCAAGATCGAGGCCGAGCTCGCCCAACTCCCCCTCGATGAGCGCGCGGACTACCTGGCCTCGCTGGGGTTGACCGAGCCGGGCCTCGCTCGCCTGATCCGCGCGGGCTACGAGCTGCTCGGCCTCATCACCTATTTCACGGTCGGCCCCAAGGAGGCCCGTGCCTGGACTGTCGAGAAAGGCACGCGGGCGCCCAAGGCCGCCGGCGTCATTCACACCGACTTCGAGAAGGGCTTCATCCGCGCCGAGACCATCGCTTATGCCGACTATGTGCGCCTCGGCGGCGAGGTCGGCGCCAAGACCGAAGGCAAGATGCGCCTGGAAGGCAAGGACTACCTCGTCGCCGACGGCGACGTGATGCATTTCAGGTTCGCGAATTGAGGGCGGAGGGGCGGGGAACTGCTCCGCCGGGCCACGTCCTGCCGCAAGGGGTGGTGAACGGGGGGAGTCTCGGCTAGAGGCAGGCACGCCAAGCAAGCGACGGGAGACCACCATGCCCAAATCCATCCTCGGCATCATCGGCGGCTCGGGACTCTATGAGCTGCCCGGGCTCGAGGACGTGCGCGA
>JANNSW010000144.1:0-5217 GCA_031403055.1 Hyphomicrobiaceae bacterium
CGCCGCCACCTATTTCAAGCAGGCGGCCAAGCGCGGCGCGACCTTGATCGTGATGGACCCGCGCGGCCAGGCGATGAAGAAGCACGCCAAGCACATGCTGCAGTTCCGCCCGGGCAGCGACGTCTCGCTGCTGAACGCCATCATGCACGTGATCGTCGAGGAGAAGCTCTACGACACCCAATACATCCAGGCCCATACGGAGGGCTTCGAGAGGTTGAAGGAGCACCTCGCGGCCTACACGCCCGAGGCGATGAGCGCCACCTGCGGCATCGATCCAGAGACCATCCGCTCCGTCGCGCGCACCTACGGCCGGGCCGCGCGCGCCATGATCTTCTGGGGCATGGGCATCTCCCAGCACGTGCATGGCACCGACAACGCGCGCTGCCTGATCTCGCTCGCCCTGATGTGCGGGCAGTCGGGCCGGCCGGGCACGGGGCTGCATCCCCTGCGCGGGCAGAACAACGTGCAAGGGGCTTCCGACGCGGGTCTGATCCCGATGGTCTTTCCGGACTACGCGCGCGTCGCCGACGACGGCAACAGAAAGCTCTGGAGCGAGATCTGGGGCGGCGTCGAGCTCGATCCAAATCCCGGCTTGACGGTGGTCGAGATCATCGACGCAATCGACCGCGGCGAGATCAAGGGCATGTACGTGATGGGCGAGAATCCGGCGATGTCGGACCCCGACGCGAGCCACGCCCGCCACGCGCTCGCCAGTCTCGAATGCCTCGTCGTGCAGGACATCTTCCTGACCGAGACCGCGATGTTCGCCGACGTAGTGCTGCCGGCCTCCGCCTGGCCCGAGAAGAACGGCACCGTCACCAACACCAACCGGCAGGTGCAGATGGGCCGGAAGGCGCTTTCCCCGCCGGGCGAGGCCAAGGAGGATTGGCTGATCACGGTCGAGCTGGCCAGACGCCTCGGCCTGCCCTGGACCTACACTTCGCCGGCGGACGTGTTCGCCGAGATGAAGCGCGGCATGGCTTCCCTCGACAACATCACCTGGGACCGGCTTGCCGCCGAGAGCGTCGTCACCTATCCGAGCCTGTCGCCGACCGATCCGGGCCAGTCGATCGTCTTCTCCGACAAGTTCCCGACGCCGAGCGGCCGCGCCAAGCTCGTTCCAGCCGCGATCGTGCCGCCCGCCGAGCGCCCCGATGCCGACTACCCGTTCGTGCTGACGACCGGCCGGCAGCTCGAGCATTGGCACACCGGCGCGATGACACGGCGGGCCTCGAGCCTCGACGCGCTCGAGCCCTCGCCGACCGCGTCCCTCAATCCCCTCACCATGCGCCACCTGGGCGTCAAGCCGGGCGACCTGGTGCGGGTCGAGACGCGGCGCGGCGCGATCGAGCTGGCGGCGCGCGCCGACGAGGCGATCCAGGCCGACATGATCTTCATCCCGTTCGCCTATGTGGAGGCCGCCGCCAACATTCTGACCAACCCGCAGCTCGATCCGATCGGCAAGATCCCGGAGTTCAAGTTCTGCGCCGCCCGGATCGGCAAGGCCGAGGTCGCGGAGGCGGCGGAGTAGGCTGGCGCTGAGGCCGGAACGGGCGAAGCCCAGCACGCCAGTGGAGTCGACATGACAAAGCTCCTGACCGAAGCGCTCGAAGCCGCTCGGAAGTTGACGCCCGAGCAGCAAGACGAGCTGGCGCGACGAATGCTGGCTTGGACTGCCGACGATGAGGATTCGTATCCGCTGACGCCGGAGATGGAGGAGGCTATCGCGGAAGCCGATGCGCAAGTTGCGCGCGGCGAGACCTACTCCCTGCAGGAGGTCGATGCCGTCCTGAGGCGGCGCGGCGTGTTGTGAACGTCCGACTTTCAGCCGCTGCGCTCGCACAGTTGGACAGGATCGCGGCCTATCTCATGGCGCGTGATCCGAAAGCGGCGAGAAGGGCCGTTGGCGCAATCCGATCGCGCATCGGCAAACTCGAGGGCTTCCCGCTGACAGGGCGGCGGACCAAAGTCAAAGGAGTGCGCGTGGTTGTGGAGCTGAAGCACGGCTACGTGATCACATATCGCGTGAGCGGGGAAGAGGTGCTGGTTCTCGACCTTCGCCACGGCAGGCGCAAGCGTTTCAGGCCGAAACGATAGTCGAGCCAATGAGGCCGCCGCCAACATCCTGACCAATCCGCGGCTCGATCCGATCGGCAAGATCCCGGAGTACGAGTTTTGCGCGGCCCGGATCGGGAAGGCTAAGGTCGCCGAGGCTGCGGAGTAGGCGTCGTCTGGACGGGCGTCCTCCGTCCCAGCCCGTGCTCCGTCTTCTCCCACAGATGCGGCTCGCGGAAGAGCTGCCAGAGCGCACGGTAGGCGGCGAGCGAGATCAGGTGCCAGTAGAGCGGCACCAGCAGCACATGTGGGATGAGCCGCCAGGAGCGCCGGCGCACCAGCACCAGCAACGCGAGTGCCATGCTCGACGCATAGCCGGCCGCGAGATTGCCGAGCGCGACCCACCACAACCCATGGCCGATGAACGTCTCTGGCACGCCCAGCGGCGCCCCTTCGATGGCCCCGGCGATCAGGATCGCCGTGAACAGGGGATGGACGAGCGCCGACAGGATGATGCCGCCCATCACGGTCGCGATGGCGAGCGCGCGCAGCACTCCGGTGTCCCGCATGGCCGTGACCGGGTGGCGCGTATGCACGATCGCCGTCTGCATCCAGCCCTTCAGCCACCGCGTGCGCTGACGCAGCCATGCGCCGAACCGGAACGGGGCTTCCTCCGACGTGGTCGAGCCGATGATGCAGGTCTCGAGGCCGAAGCGCGCGAGGCGGATGCCGAGGTCGGCATCCTCGGTGACGTTCCAGGGGTCCCAGGCGCCGGCCTGGCGCAACAGCGCCGTGCGGAAATGGTTCGACGTGCCCCCGAGCGGGATCGGCACGCCTATCCGGACCAGTGCCGGCAGCAGCCCTTCGAACAGCGCCGCGTACTCGATCGCGAACTGGCGAGCGAGCAGTCCGTCGCCCGGATTGTCGATCGCGAGGCGCGCCTGCACGCAGGCGAGCTCCGGTTTGCCGGCGTCGAAAGCCGCGATCGCCTCGCGAAGCTGGCTGGGCTCGGGCACATCCTCGGCGTCAAACACGGTGACGAGCGAGCCACGGGCAAACGCGAGCGCGAAATTGAGGGCCTTGGGCTTGGTACGCGGCAGCCGGTCGGGTACGACGATCACGTCGAAGGGGGGACCGAGCCGCAGCCCTTCGGCCGCCGCGCGTGTCCCAGCGTCCGTCTCCTCCAGGATGAGCTTGATGTCGAGCTTCTCGCGCGGATAGTCGAGCCGGTTGAGCGCACGCACCAGGTCCGGCAGCACCCGCGCCTCGCGAAACAGCGGAACCAGCAGCGTATAGACTGGGAGCTCGGCGTCACTGCGCCCGGTCTCGCGCCTGTCGTCGAGCCGGCAGCCTGCCGCGACGGCGAGCGCGGCGAGCCGCACGGCGACCACCGCCACGAACGGTAGCGATATCAGCGCCAGCAACAGCGGCGTAGCGGCATCGGGCGCCAGGGCGAGCCCGCCCGCCGCAAGGCCAGCGAGCACGGCCAGGGTCACGGTTTGCGCGAGGTTTGCCTGCGATGCCGCCGACAGGTCCGGCGCCTTGCGCCGCAGCGCTTCGATCGATCGGTGGGCAATATCGGCTCCGCGCACCCGCAGCACGGCCTCGCGCAGGGCCGCGGGGCTGGCGAGCGCGACCTGGGTGCCGCCAGCCATGGCGGTCGCGACGATGCTCCGCAGTTGCGCGGGCGCTAGCGCGGTGCCATCGAGCACGACATATCCTGCTGCTTTCGACACGACGCCCGGGCATCTCGCGAGCCTCGGCGCCGCGATCGGCTGGTCCGGCAGTGGCTCGATGCCGGAGGTCGCGCCTTTGAGGTGCGCTGGCACGCGGAGGCTGTTGGCGAGGGCCTCCACATAGCTCTCGGGCGACAAGCGTCGTTCCGCGAGCAGTACCTCCTGGGGCATGACCCCCAGCTCGTCCGCACGCTCGATCGCGCCGGTGATCGCCGCAGCATCGGGCACGATTTCGAGCAGGAAGGCGAAATCCTGAAGGGCTGGCCGGGCGGGACGTGCGACATCCGTGCCCTCGCCCGCATTGCGCGGGCGCGGTCTCGGATTCCGGTCGCCTTGCCCCCCTAAATTCGCCATTGTCCTTGGGATTGTTCGCCCGACCCGGTTGGCATTACCACTGCCGGGAGGTTAGAGAGCAAGGGGTTGGCCGGCACCCAGGCGAATACCTGGGGGCCGTTGGCAGGAGGCGAGAGGGAGTGTCCATGCGCTGGCCCTTGACGACAATGCTGATGCTAGCCGTCGTCCTGGGCGCGACCCAACCGGCAGTCGCCGAGGAAAAGCCGGCGCCCGAAGACGCTCAGCCGGCTCGCACCATCCTCAGGTTCCTGACCGACAGCGATTATCCCCCGTTCAACTATCTCGACGAGGAAGGCGTCCTCACCGGGTTCAATGTCGACGTGGCCCGCGCGGTTTGCCAGGAGCTGGTGGTGAGTTGCGACATCCGCACCGCCGGATGGGAGGCCTTGCTGCCCACGCTCGCTCGTGGCGAGGCGGATGCCGTGATCGCCTCGATCGCCATCACGCCGAATACACTCGCCGAGGCTGATTTCTCCGAGCGCTACTATACGATGCCCGCCCGGTTCGTCGCGCGCAAGGATGCTCCCAAGCGCGAAGTCAGCCCTGAGGGGCTCGAAAGCCGGCGCGTCGGCGTCGTCAAGGGATCGGCGCACGAGGCCTATCTCGCCGCCTTCTTTCCCGATACGCAGATGACCCCGTTCGAAACCGAGGAAGCCGCCCGTGAGGCTTTGCAGCAGGGCGGGATCGAGGTGCTGTTCGGCGATGCCCACAGCCTCATGTTCTGGCTGAGTGGCACGCTTTCGGCCGGCTGCTGCGAGTTTCGCGGCGGTCCGTTCAACGACGAGCGTTATTTCGGCGATGGCATCGGGGTTGCCGTGCGCAAAGGCGATGCCCAGCTCAAGACCGAGATCGACAAGGCTCTGGTGAAGATCCGCAATGCCGGCCGGCTGGAGGAGCTCTATCTCCGCTATTTCCCGCTGCAGGTCTATTGAGCCACCGTCGCACGAGCTTCATGCCAACCGCTGCTGCATCGGACTTGGGGCGTGCTGAATACGACATGGACGCCAGCGTGGCGTCGAATTTGAGCCATGTGCCGGCCGAGGCCGCATGGTATCGCCAACATCCGTATTGG
>JANNSW010000145.1:0-2526 GCA_031403055.1 Hyphomicrobiaceae bacterium
GGACCGCGACCTGCGCCCGCCCCGGCGATGACGCAACCTGCCCCGCCTATCTTGCCGAAGGCCTGCATGAGGCCGCTGTCTCGGTCTTCATCCGCGACCCGGCCGCCGGGGGGGGGGCGACCGGCACGCCACCCACCCAAAACGGGGTTAGGGGGGGTGTGGGCGTGGGGGCCGGCATGCGCGGGCCCCCGCAGGCGGGGGGTGCCCCGCGGGCGGGTGGCACACCCACCGGCGGCCGGGTCGCGGATGAAGATCGAGACCGCGGCCTCGTGCAGGCCTTCGGCAAGATAGGCGGGGCAGGTTGCGTCATCGCCGGGACGGGCGCAGGTCGCGGTCCATTCCCAGACATTGCCGGCAAGGTCATCGATGCCATTGCCGAGCTCGCCGAAATGGCCGCTCGGCTCGACGCGTCCTGTCACGCTGGCCATCGTGCCATAGTCGGCCGCCCAGGCGAGGCGTGGGTCGTCGAACAGCCGCTTGCGTTCTGGGCGAGGCAAAGCCGCGGCGAACTCCCGCCACTCCCGTGCGGTCGGCAGCCGGTAGGTCTTGGACGCGCCGACATTTGCCCAGGCGATGAACTGCTCGACATCGAATCGGTTGACACCTGTAACCGGGATCGGCCGATCGGTATCACGCCGGCCGGGTGGTGGCAGGTACGTGCACGCGCCCGCGTCGTGGCAGCGCCTCCAATCCTGCCAACTCACCTCGTACTGGCCGACCGAAAGCCGGCGCCCGCCTTCGACAACGACATCCACCATGGCCATGGGCGACGCCGCGGATTGCTCGAACCCTTCCCTCGGTGCAGCCAGGCTCCCGACCATGGCAAAGCCCAAGATCCCAGCCACGCTCGCAAGGACGATGGGTCTGGCCGCGCTGGCATGCATCGCCCCCACTCACGCGCCCATCGGCGCAGGCTTGCCGACCTGCATCATCAAATCGTCGTTCCATTCGCCCTCGACCACCACATGGGCGGTCGCGCCGAGCAGCACCGCCTCGATCAGATTGTGATTGACGTAGGCGTAGATGCCCGGCTGGCGGAAGGTATAGGCCATGGCGCCAGCCGAGCCGCCACGGATGAACCAGGTCTCAAGATTGGTGTCGGGCCGGTCGTTGAAGGATCCGGCCTCCCAGACATGGTCGCCGTGCCCCCCGATCAGATGCGGGCGGCTGTCGCGATTGGCCTGGGCGTGGATGAACAGCACCATCTCGCCGACCTTGGCCTTCAAGGCGGCGTCGCCGGTCAGTGCCCCCTTGCGGCCGTTGAAGACCACGTGCGTCGGGGTCAGCGTCCGCATCACATCGAGAGCGTCGGTGAAATTCTCTCCCGGGGCCTCGTACTTCTTGTAGGCACCGTCCGCGTCGCGCGGGATATAGAAATCCTGCTCGCCGATGAAGTACGCCCGATCGTATTTCAGCGGCTGGCCAGCGCCGTCCTTCAATCCGTCGCGCGGCAGCACCATCACGGCGCCGCTCATCCCGTGCACGACATGATAGGGGATCATCGCGTCGCCGGGCGCGCAGTGATAGACGAATACGCCCGGCTTGATCGCCTTCCAACGCAACACGGCCTGCTCGCCCGGCTGGACCTTGGTCAGGGCGCCGCCGCCCAGAGCGCCGGTCGAGGCGTGAAAGTCGACGTTGTGCTCCATGAAGTTGGTCTTGGGATTCTGCAGCGTCACCTCGACGTAGTCGCCCTCGTGCACGACGATCATCGGACCGGGGACGGTGCCGTTGTAGGTCAGCGCCCAGACCTCGGTGCCGTCCTCGTCGATGACGAGCCTCTTCTCCTCGATGACGAGGGTCACCTCCACGATTCGCGGCTTGGCGAGCGCGACTTGATCGTGCTGAGGCAAGAACGGCGGAGCGACCATCTCCTGCTTGACCCGTTCGAGCGTCGAGATATCGACCGCACTGACGGCAACCGGCGTAGCGCCTGCCTGCCCCCTGGCTACGGGCGGCAGACTGGGTGTTGCGCCGAGGCTTCCAGGCAGCGCCGTGACCGCGCTCAGAGCCGCCGCCGAGGCCAGCCCGGTCGACTTCAGGAAGTTGCGGCGATCATGAAGGGCGGCAAGGCTCTTGGCGGCGTCGAGCATGGCGATCTTCTCCTGCGGTGGCGGCCAGATGGGATGCGCCTGCTCCTGCAAACAGGCCCACGTTCAATACTGCCGAGACCGCCAGCGCGCCTTGATCGGGATCAAGACAAGGCGATTGGGGAGCCCCCCTGTCGAAGAGCGGCGAGACCAAGCTCGTGCGTCGATGGTTCCGGGTCTGCGAGCGATGTCGCTCGCACCATAGCGAGCGGGCATCGGGTCCCCGACCCTTGGCGCCCGCTTGCCGGCCTCGACCGCCACCAGCTGCTCGATCAGCCCACGTTAGGACACTCCCAACAATAACCGCACCGTCTTGTCGTCAAGTCGAGCACGGGATCTGTAGGGTGCAATAGGCCTTCTTCAGGCCGTATTGCACCACCCCGGATCGCAACGCCAGCCGCAGGTGTGCAATACGGCGAAGGCGCCTATTGCACCC
>JANNSW010000146.1:0-10523 GCA_031403055.1 Hyphomicrobiaceae bacterium
CCGACGAGCTTGTCAGTCGCGCCAAGGCGAGCGGTTGCGATCTGATCGTGATGGGCGGCTACGGCCACTCCCGGCTGGGTGAGCTCGTCTTCGGCGGCGCCACGCGGGAGATGCTGCGCCAGTGCCCGGTGCCGCTCCTCATTTCGCATTGATGAAGATTGTGAGTTGTGAGTTGGATGAGGAGTCCCCACTCCCTACTCACCACTCCCTCTCTTCACGAACGGCAGCTTCAGGCTCCACCACAGCCGCGACGGCGCTGGGGCGGGGAACTCGTCGAGCCCGATCTTCATGCCGAGATGCCCCTGTTGCGGCTCCACAGTGTAGGTGCCGAGCAGGCGGTCCCATACCGACAGGTTGAAGCCGTAGTTGGTGTCATGCTCTTTGCGCAGCACCGAGTGATGGATGCGATGCATGTCGGGCGTGACCACGACGAGCCGCAGCACCCGATCGAGCCAGAGCGGCAATCTCAGATTGGCATGGTTGAACATGGCCGAGCCGTTGAGCACGATCTCGAAGATGACGACAGCGAGCGCGGCGGGCCCCAGCAGCAGCACCAGCACCACCTTGTAGAGCATCGACAGCGCGATCTCGACCGGGTGAAAGCGAACCCCTGAGGTCAGGTCGAGATCGACGTCGGCATGATGGACCCGATGCAGCCGCCATAGCAGCGGGATCTTGTGGGACGCGACATGCTGCAGATAGATCGCCGCATCGAGCACGATCACGGCGAGCGCGATCTCGATCGCCTCGGGCCAAGCGGTCCAGTTGAAGAATCCGATCGAGGATCGCGCTGCCACGATCGCCGCCGCGGTCGCAACGAGCGGCACCGCAATCAGCTGCGCGAGCTGGCCCAGCAGCCGCACGGCGATGCTGCCGAGACCGGCGAATGCGAGATTGGTCGTCCAACGCCACGCTTTCGACACCGTCGGGTTGCGGCGCGGCAACAGCTGCTCGAGCATCGCGACCACGACGAACACCGATGCGAATGCGGCGAGCCGCAGCACGCCCTCGCTCATTCCGAATGGCAGCTCCATCTCGCAACGTCCTCTTCCCGCGTTTGAATTTTCATCGCAAATCGTAGCGCAACCGCGCGCTCACGGCCTTACACATGTTCGTCGATCGATGCTGGAGCCATCACGGCTCGCAGCTGCTCGTCACGCTGAGGCAACTCCATCATTGCATTTCAGGTTCAAAAGTGTAGATCGGCTGCAACGGGTTCTGGACGAACGTCATGGAATCCGTATCTATCCACAGCGTGCCCATCGAAATGCTTGCCGCTTAGGACTAGGCTGACAACGGTTCGATTGATTCGGGCACTACGGAGAAAACTGAAATGGCAAAGATGGCAAAGAGCACAGCGTCGAAGGCGAAGACCACGAAGGCCGCAGTCGCCAAGCCGACCGCGGTGAAGAAGGCACCGGCCAAGGCCGCTGCTCCGATGAAGAAGCGGGCCGCCGCCGCCAAGGCTGCAGCTCCCGCGAAGAAGGCCCCGGCCAAGGCCGCCGCTCCCGCCAAGAAGGCGGCTCCTGCTGCGAAGGCGCCAGCAAAGAAGCCCGTCGCGAAGAAGAAGTAGGACGACAATTCGAGACACCGCGCGACCTGTCGCGCGTTACTCGAGGGCATGCGATGGCCGACGAACCGGCCCTCTCGCATGCCCTTTTTCGTTGCCCCGGCAGCAACCGCCCGTCAGGCCGGCGCGTGACAGACGGCCTCGATGTTGTGACCATCCGGATCGAGCACGAAGGCGCCGTAGTAGTCGGCGTGATAGATCGGCCTCGGTCCTGGCGCGCCATTGTCGCGGCCACCGGCGGAGATTGCCGCCTGGTAGAAGGCATCCACCAACTCCCGTGTCGCCGCGCGCAATGCCACGTGCAGATGCGGCACCGTCCGCGCGCCGCCTTCGAGCCAGAGCTCGCCCTTGCCGTTGCGGCCAAAGCCGATCACATCGCCGCCCCCCGTCAGCGCGGCTGGAATCTCCATCACCACTCCGATCGAGAGCGGCGCCAATGCCCTTACGTAGAAGGCTTTGGCTCGCGCGATGTCGCTGACTTGTAATCCGATGTGATCGATCAGGCCGAGTGGGGACAGGCTCATCGGCAATCCTCGCTGACTGGAATGGACCGCATGCTACTCGTTGCGCCGCGCGACGTTGAGCTTCTTCAGCTCGGCGATCGCCTTCGCCGGATTGAGCCCCTTGGGGCAGGCCTTGGCGCAGTTCATGATGGTGTGGCAGCGGTAGAGCTTGAAGGGATCCTCGAGCGCGTCGAGCCGCTCATCCTTCGCCTCATCCCGGCTGTCCACCACCCAGCGATAGCTCTGCAGCAGGACCGCTGGGCCCAGATACTTGTCCGCGTTCCACCAATAGCTCGGGCACGATGTCGAGCAGCAGGCACACATGATGCACTCGTAGAGCCCGTCGAGCTTCTCGCGATCAGGCCGCGACTGCAGGCGCTCCTTCTCTGGCGTGGGCGTGCTTGTCTTCAGCCAGGGCTCGATCGAGCGATGCTGCTCGTAGAAATGGGTGAGGTCGGGCACGAGGTCCTTCACCACCTCCAGGTGCGGCAGGGGATAGACGCGCACCGGGCCATCGATCTCCTCCATGCCCTTGAGGCAAGCGAGCGTGTTGGTGCCGTCGATGTTCATGGAGCAGGAGCCGCAGATGCCCTCGCGGCAGGAGCGGCGGAAGGTCAGCGTCGGATCGATCTCGTTCTTGATCTTGATGAGCGCGTCGAGCACCATCGGCCCGCATTGATCGAGGTCGACGTGGTAGGTATCGATGTGTGGGTTTTCCCCGTCGTCAGGGCTCCAGCGATAGACCCGGAGCTCGCGCGAGCGGCCTTTGGGCTCGTTCCAGCTGCGGCCGTTCCTGATCTTCGAGTTCCGCGGCAATGCGAGCTGAACCATGGCTGGCTCCAAAGGTTGCAGTAAGGATACCGAGGGCTACGACGGGCGTCCCGCTCCAGACCAGTCCACCCTGAGCGTCAGGAACATCGTGGCCGTCAACATCATGAAGCCGGCGATAGCCCCCATCAGGAGAGCGTAGTCCTCGAGCGTCAGGACGAAATACAGGAGCCCGAACAGCACGAGAAAGGTCGCGAGCATGATAAGCCCTTTCGCCCGGCTGGCGAGTGTACTGCCGACATAGAGCGACAGCATGCCGCCGGTCGCGGCCGCGGCCGTCATGTAGGCGGGCGCAAAGCCGATGTGCTCGGCGAGCGAGATCAGCAGGATGTAGAAGAACACCATCGCCGTGCCGACGAACAGATACTGGATCGGATGCACCTTCCGCCCCGACAGGACCTCCATCAGGAATACGACCATGAACGCCATGGCGATGAACAGCAGTCCGTATTTCAGCGACCGCTCCGCCAGATTGTAGAAGTCGACCGGGACATAGAACCGCACGCCGAACTGATAGGGCATCAGGCGTTCGAAGCCCGCCTCGGCAAGGCTCCAGCTCTCCGGCACGCTGCGCGCCAGATTCGGCACCGACCAGCTCGCCACGAAGCCGCTGGCATCGACCCGGCGCTCCCCCGGCAGGAATGCGCCGACGAAGCTGGGATGCTGCCAGGGCGATTCGAGCTTGACGACCGTCTCGCGGGCGACCGGCCACAAGCTGAGCTCCGAGGAGCCCTTGAACACGATACCTGTGGAGAACGCAAAGCCAGGCGCGCCGGCGGCGGCTGGCGTCGCCGCCCCCCTCAGCACTGTCGATTTCCGCCCGATCGCCGCATGAATGCCGCTCGCCGTCTGGCTCGGGACTCCGACGCTCGGCTCGAATGTGACCTCGCCGCCGCCATCGATCGTGACAGGGGTGGCGGATTCCAGCCCGGAGACATCGCTGATGAGGAGTGCGAGCACCGCCTCGCTCCAGCGTACCGCGACCACATCCCCGGTGAAGGCGCTGAGATCGGATGGAGCAAAGCGTCCGCTGAGCTGCAGCTCCGCGCGATAGACCGTCACCTCGTAGATCGAGCGATGCAGCACCTCGGTCTTGGCATTTCCCCTCACCTCGAGCCGCTCGGGCAGGATCACCGCATTCTGGAGGGAAAGGCTTTCGACCGCCTTGCCGTCGACGGTGGTGGTCGTTCTGACCGTATAGGGGACGACCAGGAAAGGCCCGGAAACGCTCTGCAGCCCGCCCCACAGATCGGCAATTTCCGCGGACACGCCGCCGGCCCGGTTGCGCCGCTCCTCGACCAGCCCCCAGACCACCAGCAACGGAATGACGAGCACCAGGCCGAGCGCTGACAGCAGCACGAATTTGCAGGCGGGGCTGCGGAAGAACCGAGCCGCTACGGTCCAGAAATCGCTGCCCATGCCCTGTCACCTTCCGCGCCCGACGTGTCGCCGATCAAACAGCCCCATTGCGAGACCCCCGCGCTTCTGGCAACCCATTGGGCTGCATTTGCGGCGGTTCGCACATTCACCCTTTCGCAGGCCTGCCTGCCAAGACGCGATCGAGCTGTGTTAGGTGAGGAAATCAGAGGCTACGGGCAGCGCGCCTCGCATACCGGACGACGAGGGGGAACTCGTGCAGAGCATCGAAACCAAGACCGAGCAGAAGCGCGGCCACGCGGCGTTGAAATATATGCTCGACGCCTGGTCGACCGCGATCGAGGAGGGGCACGATCCCGACATGCTGGCAAACGCCGCGCTCTTCACCGCGTTGACCGATCTGGTCGCTGCCTATGGCGAGGACGAGGTGAAGCGTTTTGTCGGGACGCTGCCCAGACGCATCGAGTGTGGTGAGTTCACACGCGACCGCAAGCTGCAATAACGCGCGGCGCGGCTCATAGCATGAAGTCACCGCTGTCGAGATCGCCCTTCACGACATCCCGGATCGTCACGCTCGTTCCATCCTCGAGCGAAAGGAGGACACCATCGTGCGTGTCCGCCATCGCCCGCTCGACCTGCCGGAACCTGGAGAGGTCGAAGGCGGTCAGATCGATCCTGTCGGAGCCGGCCTCGAACGCGACGATGATGTCGTGGCCCCCGCCTGGCAGCAGGACATAGCGATCGCGGCCTGCCCCACCATCGAGCATGTCATTGCCGGCCCCCCCGACCAGCTTGTCGTTACCCCGGCCACCGTACAGCCGGTCGTCATCGGCACCGCCTTCGAGTGAATCCTCGCCCTGCCCGCCTGCGAGCCGGTCGCGGCCGGCCTCGCCGAGCAGCTTGTCGCTGCCGATACCGCCGGCCAGTCGGTCGTTGCCCTCGCCGCCATAGAGGCTATCGCCGTCGCGGCCGCCCTCGAGCACGTCGGCCGAGGCCCCGCCCTTCAAGGTATCGATCCCCAGGCCACCCGTAAGGCTGTCGGAGCCCCCTGCGCCTTCGAGCTTGTCGGCCCCCTCGCCCCCGATCAGCGTGTCGCTGCCCAGGCCCCCAGTGACCTGATCGTCGCCCGCCCCTCCCGCGAGCCGATCGGCCCCAGCCCCGCCGGAGAGTCGATCAGCTTGGCTCGCGCCCGACAGCGTATCGTCGCCGTTCTCCCCCTGCAGCTTGTCGGTGCCTGCGCCTCCGGCGAGCAGATCCCCACCTTCGCCGCCCTTGATGTCGTCGGCACCGCCATCGCCCTGCAGCAGATCGTTGCCGCCACGGCCCTCGATCACGTCGTCGCCGTCGCTGCCCGCGAGCCAGTCGCCACTGCCGCCACCCTTGATGATGTCGGCGAAGGCCGAGCCGGTGAGCCGCAGCACGCTCGTCTCGCCGGCGAGCGAGGCCGGGCCGCGCACCTGCCCCGAGATCACGTTGCCAACGAAGGCGTTGTGATCGACGGTCGCAATGCCGGTGCTCGCCCGCTCGTCGATGCCGCGCGAGCTGGGCGTCGCCGGCGAGGCGGTGATCGTGTTGTTGCGGATGAGATTGTCGCGCGCCTGATAGATCCGGCCGAACATCAGATCGTCAAAGTCGGCGACCTGGATGTCTGGATAGATGTCGGCGCCCGCTGCCGAGCTGCCGGTGATGTTGTTGCCCTCGACGGTCACATCGCTCGCGCCGCGGATGCGGATGCCGTAGGTGCCGCTGTCACGAATGTCGAGACCGGTGACGCGCACATTCTCGGTCAGCCACAGCAGCACACCTTCCTTGGCATTGCCCTCGATCAGTCCGCCCTGGATCAGAATGTTGTGGGGCGTCGCGATCTCCTCGCTGCCGCGCTGGACGGCGATGCCGGCCGAGCCGTTGTCGCGCGAGATATTGTCCTTGAGCAGCAAGTCGTTCGACGTGGTGACGACGTTGAAGCCGTGCCGGTCGTTCCCATAGGCCAGATTGTTGCGGAAGACGGTATCGATGCAATGGTCTGCCACGAACCCGTCGAGGCCATTGCCATGGGCGACGCTGTCCTCGATCAGCAGCCGTAGCGTTCGCTCGTGGGGATCGAACCCATAGCCGGAGTTGTTCCTCGCCTCGATCCTCAGCACATAGACGTCGTGGTCGGCGATCACGTCGCCTGGAATGCCGCCCGAGTAGAAGGCATCGACCTTTTTCGTCGTATGGTCGCGATTGCCGTCGATGGTGAGATCCGCGATGCCCCAGTTGTCGGTATTGCCGCCCCAGGGCGAGCGCACGATGCCGACGATCTTGTGGTCGGTGCCATCGATCAGCCGCAACACGCTCTCGCCGATGCCGTCCCCCATCAGGAAGACGTTGTCCTTCAGTTGGATGACGCCGTCGTCGCGCACATCGGGAGCGATGCCGTAGATGCCAGAGGGAAGATAGACGAGTCCGCCGCCGGCAGCCTCCGCCGCATCGATCGCGGCCTGGATGGCGGCCCGGTTGTCGACGCCTGCGTCCGCGACGGCGCCGTAGTCGAGCACGTTGATGACGCCGGGCACGTCCGCGGGCGCGCCGATGCCCGTGGTGAAGACCTCGGGCGGGGAATAGGCATAGTCCGGTCGGGACATCACCTCGTCGACTGTCACGGTTGCGCCAAAGCCCGTCAAACCATCCATCGATGTGATATCGGTCATCGGAGCAGGCTCGCCTTACGCAACACGAGAGGGTGAGGTAGCCAGAAGCCGGCAGGCCCACATGTCGATCCAAGCAGAAACGGATTAAGGCCGCGTCTACGCCTTGGGGAGCGCCAGCAACGCCATCGCCGCCTCGTGCACGAAGGCGCCGAGCGCCGTCTCGCCCATCAGCGCGACGCCGAAAGCAATGAGCGTAACGCCGGCGACCTGGTTGATTTGCCGCAACCGTTCGGGCGTCAGCCGATGATGCAGCCGCGTGATCAGCTGGGACAACCCCACCCACCACAGCAGGCTCCCGCCCATGACGGCGAGCACGAACACCGTCACGTCGGCCATGGTTGGAAAGCCGCCAATCGCCGTACCAACGCTGCCGACGATGCCGGACATGCCGAGCACGGCGCCAGGATTGGTGACGGTGAGGAAGAAGGTCTGCGGCACGACGGCGCCGTTGGCGATCAGACTGCGCAAGCCCGTTTCGCCGGCTCCAGCAGGCTTGGCGCCGTTCGTGCCGTTGTGGCCATTGGCCGGCGGCGTGAAAAACAGCTTCAACCCGAATGCCAACAAAATGAGCCCGCCGATCAGCTTGATCGCTGGGCGATAGCTGGTAATCGCATCGCTGATCGCATTGATGCCGAGTGCCGCCAAGAATGCAATGACGCCATCGCCGATGACGGCCCCGAGGCCTGCCGCCAGGCCACCCCACATGCCCCGCTCCAGCGTGCGCTGGATGCACATCACGTTGACCGGCCCGACCGGCGCCGCGACCAGCATGCCGATTGCAAGTCCGACCAGGATGAGGTGGAGATCTGGCGTCACGTCCGGGCCGGGCTCCCAGCAAGCTTGGCGATCCCGGGCGAGCGGCGTGCGCGGGGCATCCCGACAGGGTATTGCCGATGTGGCATAACATTCCGTTTACGCCCGTCACGATCGGGCGTGCGGCAGGCTGCAAGCTGCCGTACTACGCGAGGTACGATCAATGGTCCGCCCGAGCCTTCCTGCCGCCGCTGTGGTTTACATCATTTGGCAGATTACCTTCAGTCTGTGGCCTGCCGATGGCGGAACAGGTGTCGCGTGGGCTGATCGTACCGCAAAGACAACGGTCGAGCGCGACCTCGCCGGGCTGCCACCGACGGTGCTCGCCATGCGCGAGGCGATCCTGGAGGCGGTGGCCAAGGGCGACATCGAAGCGCTCGCCCTGCCAATCGAGCTGAACGAGCTACCGCCGGTCGTCGGGGACGCGAGCTCGGAGGACGCGCTCGCCTCGCTCCGCACAGCGTCATCGGACGGCCAGGGCATCGAGGTGCTGGCAATCCTGTCGCTGGTGCTCGAGCTGGCGCCAGCCCATGTGGACGCGGGCGCCAAGACGGAGATGTACGTCTGGCCCTACCTGGCCGAGGTGCCGCTCGCATCGCTGACGCCGCCAGAGCGGGTCGACCTCTATCGGATTGCGCGCGGCGCGGATGCACAGCGGATGCTCGCGGCGGGACGCTACACCGGTTGGCGCCTGGGCATTGGTCCTAACGGGGTCTGGCATTGGCTGGAGCAGGGCGAGTAGCGGCCGCGCTCAATCCTCGGCGTCGCGTTGGTTCAGCTTGCGGATCTCACGCACGCCTGCTTCCTCGACGGAATTGCGCCGGGTGAACAGCAGCAGCAACACGATCGGCGGCAGCAGGAAGCTCCAGAATGCCCAGCTCTGGGCATCGCGCCGCTTGGTCGAGGCGAGCAGCAGCGCCAGTATCGAGGCGACGATCGCCGCAGCGCCATAGATGGTCACGATGAACGGCATGCTGATGGCGATAGGCATCTGAAAACCCCTGGACCGGCACACGCAGGCCCGATCGACCCACACAAATCATCCCAGTCCTGCCGCAACTGAGGCGGTGCCGAATTTCCTGATTTCAAGCTTTTGGGCTGAAGCCCGAACGGCAAGGGCATCTTGCGATACCCTTGCCGTTCGGGATCGATCCGGCCGCGCGCGCTCAGATGCTGCGCCCGGCCTTGATCCGCACGCCAGCCGAGGGACGCTCCATCAACACCTCGCGGCGGAAGCCGTAGAGCTTTGCCGGCCGCCCGCCGGTATGCGTGCGCACCTCGCCCGAAGGCTCGACCAGGCCTGCACTCTCGACCAGCCGCCGGAAGTTCTGCTTGTGCAAATGGCTGCCGAGGATGGCCTCCACCGTCTTCTGCAGCTCGAACAGAGTGAACCGCTCCGGCATCACCTCGAAAATCACCGGACGGTACTTGATCTTGCTGCGCAGACGTCCCATCGCAGTCGCCAGAATACGCCGGTGGTCGTGCTGCAACGGCGTCCCGAGCTGGGGGATCGAGGTCGAGGTGTTGACCGCGGGGCGGCCATCACGCTCCGCTTCGGCGACGAGGCCAGCCTCGTAGAGCAGCTCGTAGCGATCGAGCGTGCGCTCCTCATCGTAGCTCGATCCATCGAGCCCGAAACAGAGGCGAACCCGGTCTTCCGCCGGCATTGGACGCTCAACCGACTGCGACGTCGTGCGGGCCGCCCAATGGCGCAACCGCGGCTCGATCTCCTCGCTCAGCAGTTGCGGCTTGCCGCCGCGCCAGTCCTCCCACGGGAAGTACTGGTACCAGCTCCGCCAGTCGCCGCCATCCAGGTCCTGGTCCTCGACATTGAGGGTGAGGGCCAGGTAGCCGATCGACACGATGTGGCGCCGGGTATCCGACGGCAGCGCATGCCGTCCGCGGTCCCCGAACGTATAGAGCTGCTCGACATAGCCGAGCGCAATGCCGGTCTGGGTCTCGACCCACGACCGAAGCCCGATGTCGAGGGTACGATGCTGCTGTGGGCTGAAGATGCCGTGAGGCAATCCCTCCAGACCCGGAGCGGATTCGCTGTCCGCTCGCACGGTCAGCACCTGTGGCTGGTCGTCCCGCATGGAGACGATGGCTGCGTTGAGGCCAATATCGACTGCCGCTGGGGCAGGTGAGCTGACCTCGTATGTCGGCTTTTCGAGCATGTTCATGTGCCAATCCCCTGGGGTGCATGGGCACCCCGCCTTTGCCCGACAATCGCCCCGCTTTCGTAGATGGCGCCGCTACGCATCACTGACGCCGCTCACAGCCGCCGGCCCCCACGCCGTTCGGCTGCTCTCCGCCCATTGCCTGTTCCGGCAGGCGGTTACGTAGGTATGAGAAAGAAGCCCACAGAACGGCCAGAATATGGCGGCAGCCGCGATCCTTCTGACGCAGCAGCAAATTCCGGGCATGCGCTAGTGTGGTGTCTCGCAAATGCCATCCAGCGTGCGCGGCTGGCTCGGAGATGGCATTTGCGAGGCGAAACCACACTAGAATCATAGAGTCGCTAGTGTCCTTTCATCTGCGAAATACGCGTCAGAGGACGCAGCAAGGATGAGCGTATTTCGGAGACGGGACACTAGTCCGAAGTTCCCCGGCTGCCAATGACGATTTCCCTGCTGCTTCAATCTGTTACGATCGAAGTTGGTGGAGCGCTACTGTCTACACGGTGATGGCGGCGATCAGATTGAGGGCCTGTTGCTGTTTTGCGTTGGGGCGGGTGGC
>JANNSW010000147.1:0-3111 GCA_031403055.1 Hyphomicrobiaceae bacterium
CGTCCATGATAGGGGTAGGAAAGGGCTCGCGCCCTCCCCTCCCTCCGAACCGGACTGGCGGTTTTCCCGCATACGGCTCTCCAGTCGGTGGTTTCCTCATCGGGACTGTCTCGCGGTCTGGCAGGCCGTGTGAAGTGCGAACAGCCCGGCAGTCGCGAAGAAAGCATTTGGCCAGCGGCGATGGTCGTCTCGACAGTAGCCAGCACTCGGACGTTTCTCCTGCTTGCGCAGAAGCCCTCGCAACCGGCGCCGGATCATCTTGTCGATATCGCTGAAAGTGGTCGGATGAGCCTGCTTGAAGGTGCCGAGCCAGCCCCGGAGCGACCGGTTCAGATCAGCGCCGTCGCCCATCTCCGTCAGCACCTGGAGCAGCAATTTGGCAGCCGCTTCGGGCAACCGCACGGTCGTAGCTTCTTTACCGGCTTTGGCGAGTTGCAGCTGGAGCGATCCCATGTCGGCGTGCTGGGTCTCGATGCCCCGGCTGGCCTCGCGGGCGAGCCGCGCTTCCTGGTCGGATGGGATGGTGGGCGTCGTGTCGGTGCGTGGCATGGCACTCTTCTTCAATGAGACCCTACCACATAGACGAAACAATTGAATCAGTCGACTTACTCGAAAACAAATTGCTATGCGCAGCCCGTGCGGCGCGCTTGTGCCATTGCCACTTCGGTTCGAGCAGATTCGCTGGATGGTCGAAGCCGCTGGCCGTCATTTGTAAGGCGCCAATACCCGACAAGAGGGTCGATGCAGTAGTCCAACTCGCCGGTTGGGAAATACACGAGATCTTCCTGATATATTGTTTTTCGTTCCGAGCTACTGAATGTTGACTCAGCTACATTGAGATGAACACTCGAGACGCAGGTCGCGGGCGAGAGTGTTCGAACGCAGCTATGTGGAGTGGCGCGCCGTACAGGATAAAAGCGAAAACATCTATGTAATTGAAACTGCGGTGTAAGCACTATCTCGTAAGGGCACTTTGAATGACATAGAAGTCGGCCACGACCGCGGACACGTCAAACCGCTTCGCCTCAAGCTTGCCGTGGGCAATCTTGTTCCGCACCTCGTAATAAGACACCACTTTGGCGTACGGGCTGCTTGGGCCTCCGTCCAGGTCGAGACCGATAGTCACACGCCGGTCAAACGGAAGGCCAGACAGCCGCTTGTCCTCTGGGTTGTAGAAGTCGAATCCTCGTCGCTTTTCCCAACTCTTGCTTGCCTTCCGATTCCGGATCGCAGCACGACACGCGTCGTCTATCTCTGTTTCGATCTGACCCCAGCAGAGCACGAAATAGGCTTGATCATTGAGGAGTTGCTTCTGCTCGATCCGTTGAGCTGCAGCTTCGTTTCCGGTGTCCACCGCATCATCGAATTCAGCGTCGAAGCCGCCGTCTATCTCCTCGTAAAGCGCTCCGATCTGCTGTAGCGACTTCATGCTACGAGCAGCGCCTGTAGCCAGGTATCGTTGAACGGCTTGGAATCGCGGCGCGAAGTAGCGGGAGCGACGTGCCAGTCGGCGGCCTCGAATGTCCCAGCATGGTCGAGGAGGAAGTAGCGCTCTTGCCCTTTGACGAGGTCTATCCGACCGTTGGTGCCAATGATCCACAATCCATAGGGGCGAATTCTAACGCTGATAGCCCCATCTCGAAGCAACTCGAGCGTAGGCAAACTGCGCCGTGGCACCCCCAGCCTCTTCATGAGCTCTTCGTGCATGGTGACCGTGGGTCCGCGCTTTGCCGTCCATCCGGCTGGCAGCTGGCGCTCTACCTGACTATAGAAGTCTTCGATGCGCTTGGACCAATCGTCAACTCGTCGCTGGACGTGTTCACGCGTCAGCCCGTCTCTCGTGAGTACTTCAAGAACAGTCTGGGCGGGCATGACAGCTCCTTCTCGGCCAACACGTGCCAGTCCATCAACATAGCATCATGCGCAGCTCGCGGGGAGGGCTACGGTCTCGATTTCACGGACGTAGGGATGGTAGCCTTGCAGGGCGTCCCGCGGGCAATTCAATTCATGACCTCAGTACGAGGCGGATTGCACGCCATTTCTGCTCGGCGAAGGCTTCGCGTGCGGGGCGCGGCTTCTGTCCGGTTTGGCGGATGAGGGTGAGGGCCGAGTTGCGCAGCTCGGCGAGCACGGCGGGCGCCGAGCCTGTGCGCACGCGGCATGCGTCCTCGCGGAACGTCACGTCGCGGACGTGGAACAGGCTGTTCTCGATCTGCCAGTGATTGCGCGCGAGCTGCAACATCGCGGCCGCATCGAGCTTGTCGGGTGACGCGCTGGTGATGGCATAGATCACCTCACGCGAGCAGCGATCCTTCAATTCGCGGATGCGCTCGATCCGGCAGATGGCGGTCAGGCCCGGCCAGTTCTGGTCGAGGCGCGCTGGCAGCTTCGTTCGCACGGCTATGCACCGCGTCTCGATGCGGCCGTGTCCGGGCTCGACAGTCTGTGCGCGCTTGAGGTCGGGCGGGTCACGCCGCTCTTTGGCCGTGAGCGGGACCGCGGCGACGACGTGCCGAGGGGGGAACGTCGCCGAAGGCTCTTTCGAGCTCGGAGCGCAATTCCGGTTGGTTGGCCTTCACGAACAGGAAGTAGTCGCCGCCGCGTTCTCGGATCGCCTCGACGATGGATCTCAATGTAAAGGCCGCGTCGCCCGTCACGATGGCACCGTCGAGCGGGAGCGACTTGATGAGCTCGAGTGCCTCAATGCATTCGGCACTGTCGGGCGGCACGGTCAGGGAGCCGACGGCGGCTTGCAGCCCGGTCGAAAACGCGTGCAGCATGTGCACGCCCGGGCTCGACTCGTGCTGGCTGCCGCGTCGTGTCGAAGACGCGCTCCCGCGAAGCCGCTTGCCGTCGAGGGCGACATGGCCGAGCCCGTTCTCGGTCTTCACGAGGCAGCCGAGCGCGGCGGTGAGATCCTCGGCGGATAGTGCCCGGAAAACATAGTGATAGGTCGAATGGCAGGGGGCTTTCCGGCGCTTGGGATCGGCTCCGAGCGCCTGCAGAGCCTTGGGCGGCAGCCGCCTCCCCCAGCGGTAGATCGCCCTCAGATCATTGGCCCCCGAGAGCATGGCGCCGAGCGCGATCAAGATCATGGTTGGAAGCGAAAAC
>JANNSW010000148.1:0-16956 GCA_031403055.1 Hyphomicrobiaceae bacterium
CTTCGGCGCGAGCTTGCCGACATAGGCGAGCGCGTGCGCCGTCGGAAGCCGAGATGGGCCGCATGCAGGCCGAGCTCGGCGGCATCGACCCCAAGGCCTTGCCCCCGGAGCTGCGTCAACTCGCGGGTGGCGGTGGCAACCTGCCGAAGCTGCATCCTGGCGGCAGCCTGCCGGGGCTGGGCGGCAGGGGTGGCCTGCCAGGGCTCGGCGGGATCAAGCTGCCGGGCTTGCCGGGGAAGAAGAAATGAAATGCGGCAGTCGGCAATCGGCAGATCGAGTGCCCAGCTGCCGACTGCCGACTGCCGACTAACGAATTCACCACACAGGAGACTCACACATGCCATTGAAAATCCGCCTCGCCCGTTGGGGCGCCAAGAAGCGGCCCTACTACCGGATCGTCGTCGCCGAGGCGACCGCGCCGCGCGACGGCCGATTCATCGAGCGGATCGGCTCGTTCAATCCGATCCTGCCCGACACCCATGCCGACCGCGTCAAGCTCGATCTCGAGCGGGCGAAGCACTGGCTGTCGGTTGGCGCGCAGCCGACTGATCGCGTCGCTCGCTTCCTCGACAAGGAAGGCCTGATGAAGCGCACAACGACGAGCAATCCCGCCAAGATGCAGCCCAAGAAGAAGGCCGTCGAGCGCGCCGCCGCCAAGGTCGCCAAGGCCAAGGCGGCAGCCGAGGCCCCGGCGGCGGCAGGGGCAACGTAGATCGCATTCGGGCCGCCTTTCTCGATTGCGCTCTTGGCAGAAATGCCATACTGTGAAAGAGCCACTGGGGACCGGTCTTGAAGCGCGTCCATTGGATCGGACCCAGTCTCGACGACCTCAGGGAGCTGCCCGACCAGGTTCAGGACACGTTGGGCTACGCGCTCTATCTGGCACAGTTGGGCGGCAAGCACGAAAAGGCGAAACCGCTCAAGGGGTTCGGGGGTGCCGGTGTCGTCGAGATCATCGAGGATCACGACGGCGACTGATACTGGGCCGTCTACACGGTGGAGCTCGAAAGCGCGGTCTACGTGCTTCACGTCTTCCAGAAGAAGTCGAAACGGGGCATCGCCACGCCAAAAGTCCATCTCGACCTCATCAAGAGCCGCTTGAAGGAAGCCCGTGCACAGGAGAAGGCGAAGTCGCCATGACCAGCATCACGCGAGGCACCGGCAACGTGTTCGCCGATATCGGCCTGCCTGATCCGGAGACACATCTGGTCAAAGCGGAGCTGGTGCGCCGGATCGGCCTCGTCATGGCAAGGGAGGGCCTCAGCCAAGCCGGGGCCGCGGAGCGGATGGGCCTCTCCCAACCCGACGTTTCAAAAATGCTGAATGGCCAGTTTCGTCCGATGTCGCTCGAGCGGTTGATGCGCTGCCTCGTGGCGCTCGGGCAAACAGTCACGATCGATGTAGGCCCGCCGGAATCAAAAGCGAACCGGCCCGAGCTGCGAGTTGCGGCCCGGTGAGACCAATGACCACAGCTGTCAAAATCTGCGGCCTTCGCACGCCCGAGACCCTCGAAGCCGCGCTTTCGGCTGGCGCCGACATGATCGGACTCGTGTTCTTCCCGAAGAGCCCGAGGAATGTCACGGTCGATGAGGCAGCGAAGCTCGCGGGGCTCGCGCGCGGGCGTGCGCGGATCGTGGCGCTGATGGTCGATCCGGATGATGGGCTGGTCGCGGCGGTGGCGACCGAGGTCCGGCCCGACCTGCTCCAGCTGCACGGCGGCGAGACGCCGGAGCGGGTCGCCGAGATCGCCATGATGACCGGCATCGGTATCATCAAGGCGATCAAGGTCGAGACGGCGGATGACGCCAAGCTGGCGAAGCGCTACCGTTCATGCGTTCGCTTCATTCTCTTCGATGCCAAGGCGCCGAAGGGAACCTCAGAGGATTTGCCGGGCGGCAATGGTGTGCCCTTCGACTGGCGGGCGCTCGAAGCAGAGCGGGATCAGGGACCCTTCATGCTGTCGGGCGGCCTCAATCCGCTGAACGTCGCCGAGGCGATCCGGCTGACCGGCGCGCCCATGGTCGACGTGTCGTCGGGCGTCGAGCGGGCGCCGGGCGAGAAGGACGTGGAGCTGATACGAAGGTTCGTCGAGGCCGCGAAGAATGCGTGAAATCGCCAAGTCGCCAAGTCGAGACCCCCGCACTGGCGACTTGGCGACTTCACGATTTGGCGAGTTGAGGATCGAGAGACAATGCCCAAACCCGACACTGCGACCGGCAAGAACTCGCTGCGCACCGGCCCAGATGACCGCGGCCATTTCGGCCTCTACGGTGGTCGCTTCGTCGCCGAAACCTTGATGCCGCTGGTGCTCGAGCTGGAGCAGGCCTACGCGGCCGCCAAGGCCGACCCGGCTTTCCATGCCGAGCTCGCACACCTGCACAAGCACTACACCGGCCGGCCGAGCCCGCTCTATCTCGCCGACCGCCTGACCGAGCTTTTCGGCGGGGCGAAGATCTATTTCAAGCGTGACGAGCTCAACCACACCGGCAGCCACAAGATCAACAACTGCCTCGGCCAGATCCTGCTCGCCAAGCGCATGGGCAAGACGCGCATCATCGCCGAGACCGGGGCCGGTCAGCATGGCGTGGCGGTCGCGACCGTCGCCGCCAAATTCGATCTGCCCTGCGTCGTCTACATGGGCGAGACCGACATCGCCCGCCAGAGCCCCAATGTCTTCCGCATGAAGCTGCTCGGCGCCGAGGTGCGGCCCGCGAAATCCGGCCACAAGACGCTGAAGGACGCCATGAACGAGGCGCTCCGCGACTGGGTCGCCAATGTCGATGACACCTATTACATCATCGGAACCGTTGCCGGCCCGCACCCCTATCCCGCCATGGTGCGCGATTTCCAGTCGGTGATCGGCCAGGAGCTGCGCGAGCAGATGCTGGCAGCTGAAGGCCGGCTCCCCGATACGCTGGTCGCCGCGATCGGCGGCGGCTCCAACGCCATGGGCCTGTTCCATCCTTTCCTCGACGATCCGGGCGTCGCCATCTACGGAGTCGAGGCGGCCGGCCATGGCCTCGAGGTGCAGAACGGCCATGCTGCGTCGATGAACGGCGGCCGGCCCGGCGTGCTGCACGGCAATCGCACCTATCTCCTGCAGGACGACGACGGCCAGATCCTCGAAGGCCATTCGATCTCGGCCGGCCTCGACTACCCTGGCGTCGGCCCCGAGCATTCCTGGCTGAAGGACACCGGCCGCGTCACCTACGTGAGCGCGACCGACAAGGAGGCGCTCGACGCCTTCCAGCTCTGCACCAAGCACGAGGGCATCATCCCCGCGCTCGAGCCGGCGCACGCGCTCGCCTATGTCGGCAAGCTCGCGCCGAAGCTCGCGAAGGACAACCTGCTCGTGATGAACATGTGCGGCCGCGGCGACAAGGACATCTTCACGGTGGCGAAGCATTTGGGGATGGAGATTTGAATGCCGACTAGTCGGAAGCCGCAGACGAAGACTGATGCCGTCGAGCCAAAATTTACAACTGGCGATTTGGTTCAACTCAAGTCTGGGGGGCCGGAAATGACTGTGGGCCAGACTGACGGTGCCACAGTGTATTGCGATTGGTCAGAGGGTGGAAAGACGCGGAGTAGGTCCTTTCTGGCCGGACAACTGGTTTTCTCGGAAAGCAAACAGTCGGACTTGGAGTTGTCTCGAAGGATAGCATACTTGCTTGACAAAGGGGTCAGGGAATCTGGGGGTGAGGCGAAGAATATGAATCTAGAAGAGCAGATCTCCTATCTTAAGAGTGTCAAGTAGAGCCAATGAAAATCCCAACCCGCATCGACGCCCGCTTCGCCGCGCTCAAGGCCGCAGGCCGGCCGGCTCTCGTCACCTTCGTCACCGCCGGCGACCCCGACCTCGCGACGTCGCGGGAGATCCTGCTCGGCCTGCCCGCAGCCGGCGCCGACGTGATCGAGATCGGCATGCCGTTCTCCGATCCCATGGCCGACGGCCCGGCGATCCAGGCCTCCTCGCTGCGGGCCCTGCAATCGGGCCATACGATGAGGAAGACGCTCGACCTCGTGCGCGCCTTCCGCACAGCGGACATGGACACGCCGATCGTGCTGATGGGCTACTACAACCCGATCTACGTCTATCCGGGCGAGAAATTCCTCGACGATGCCAAGAATGCCGGCGTCGATGGCTTGATCGTGGTCGATGTGCCGCCCGAGGCCGACGATGAGCTGTGTCTGCCGGCGATCGAGCGCGGCCTCAACTTCATCCGTCTCGCCACGCCCACGACCGACGACAAGCGCCTGCCGGCCGTGCTCGCCAACACCTCGGGCTTCCTCTACTACGTTTCGGTCGCGGGGATCACGGGCACCAAGGCGCCCGATCCGGTTGCCGTCCAGAAACACGTGATGCGCATCAAGCGGGCAACGGACCTGCCCGTCTGCGTCGGCTTCGGCGTCAAGACGCCCGAGCAGGCTAAGGCCATCTCGGTCGGTGCGGACGGCGTGGTCGTTGGCTCGGTCCTGGTCTCGGCCATCGCCGACAGCCTGGACAAGAAGGGCAAGGCGACGGGGAAAACCGCGTCTTCTGTGCTAAAGCTGGTGCGCTCCCTTTCGGCAGCTCTCGCAACCCGTTAATCTCCTGGGGAGAATTGGGCGAATCGGCCGCATTCGGCAACCTTGTTCGAGCACATATCTCGAATACGTATCGGCCAGCCCTGGATTTGAATGCAGGCGGTGGTTGTGGCGCCTGCCAACGAGAGGCTCAGAAGCCCGTGAATTGGATCAATAGCGTCGTCCGCCCCAAGATCCGTGGCATGTGGCGCAAGCGCGATATGCCTGACAACCTCTGGGTCAAGTGCCCCGAGACCGGCCAGATGGTCTACTACAAGGACCTCGAGGCCAACCAGTTCGTGATGCCGGGCTCGGGCTACCACATGCGGATGTCGGCGCCCCAGCGTATGACGCACATGTTCAACGGCTCGGGCTATCAGCCGATCGATGTCCCCGATGTGCCGCTCGATCCGCTGCGGTTCCGCGACGAGCGCCGCTACACCGACCGCCTGCGGGACGCACGCGAGGAGACCGAGCTGAAGGATGCGGTGCTCGTCGCGGAGGGCGCGCTCGACGGGCTGCCGATCGTGGCGGCGGTGCAGGATTTCCGCTTCATGGGCGGGTCGCTCGGCATGGCGGCGGGCGAAGCCGTCGTCACCGGGTTGCTGCGGGCGGAAGAGAAAAAGTGCCCGTTCGTGATGTTCGCGGCCTCGGGCGGCGCGCGCATGCAGGAGGGCGTGCTGTCGCTGATGCAGATGCCGCGCACGACGGTTGCGGTGCAGCGCGTGCGTGAGGCCAGGCTCCCCTACATTGTCGTGCTCACCCATCCGACCACCGGCGGCGTCACGGCCTCCTACGCCATGCTGGGCGACGTCCACATTGCCGAGCCCGGCGCGCTCATCGGTTTTGCCGGCCCCCGCGTGATCGAGCAGACCATCCGCGAGCAATTGCCCGAAGGCTTCCAGCGCTCCGAATATCTGCGCGAGCACGGCATGGTCGACATGGTTGTCCACCGCCACCAGTTGCGCGAGACGCTGTCGCGCCTGTGCCATCTGCTGATGCGCCAGCCGGCCCCGTCCAAGGCTGCCGCGAACGGCAACGGCAGGGCACTCGTGCGCGTCGCAGGCGCGAACGGGACGGCCGTCGAGGTGCCGGCGCTGCCCAAGTCCGAGCCGCAAACGGTCGCCAATCGCGGCGAGCCCAAGACTGCCGCCGCCACCCGCGAGCCCGCGACGGCCAAGCAACCTCCCGCTAAGGCGAAGGGCCAAGCCTGAGGCGTGCGATCGTAGGTCGGACAGACCCCTTCGCGATGTCCGACAACGCCGCCGATGCCGGACTACAGTGCTGCATCACCGTCTTCCCGGCCGCCCATCGCAGCATCGTAGGTCGGACTGACCCCTTCGCGATGTCCGGCAACGCTGCCGATGTCGGACATCCCCCGGCTCGAGGCCGGGGTCAGTCCGACCTACGGTGCTACGGTGCAAACGTGGCGTTGCGGCGGTGTGTTTCTCGAGAGCATTTGGCTACTATCCCGCCTGCGAAAGGCCGCTCTCCACCTCGAGCACGCGCCGGGCGGCCAAGCTCGTCATCTCGCGGCGGGCCTGCTCGACAGCCTTGGGATTGGTGCGCTCACCCGCGAGTGCGACCCAGAGCGTCCGGAAGACGATTTGGAGATCGAGCAAGAGCGAGGCGTTGCGGATGTACCAGAGATCGAGCGCGTTCTTGTCCTCGGGCGACAGCTCCCGGCCGCCATTGACCTGGGCCCAGCCGGTCACTCCGGGCCGCAGCAGCAAGCGAAGCTCGCGCGCGGCGGGCTGATCGACCGGCAGCAGCGGCCACGGGCCGATGAACGACATCTCGCCCGCCAGCACATTGAAGAGCTGCGGCAGCTCGTCGAGCCTCGTGCGGCGCAAGAACCGCCCGACCAGCGATGAGCGCATCTCGTCGGCGATGCGCTTGCCTTCCGCGTCGTGACCAGCGCGCATGGTCCGGAACTTGTAGACCCGGAACGGCCAGCCACTCCGGCCCGGGCGCTGCTGCCAGAACAGGATCGGCTGGCCCACATCCATTGCCACGAGCAGCGCCGTGAGCAGGATGAAAGGGCTCAAGACAGCCACCAGCGCGGCGGCGCTCGTGATATCGATCGCACGTTTCAGGTAGGCGTAGCCGCCAAGAGCAGGATCGAGCCCGGCGGTGTGGGCGAGTGCCGAAATGCGGTCGGCTGGGCGCGGGGCGGGGTCGTCGGCCTCGGCGGCCGTCGCGACAGACCCCAATCCCAGGCGCTCGGCCAGGAACTCGAGAACTACCTCGCCACACTGCTCGAGCTCCAACAGGGCTTGGCGCCCCTCTTCCGACAGGGCGGAGAGCGGCACGGTCACCACCACGCGATCGACTTCGACACCATGCACGTGGAGCTGACGCAACAGCTGGGGCAGAGCCGCGGGCGCTCCGATGATCGGAACGCCACGCACCATGCGGTTGATGTTGCTCGGATCCTCGTCGAGGATGCCGGCAACCTCGAGCTGCCGGCCGCCCAGATCGATGATGGAGCGCAGATACAGCTCGGCCACGCGGTTGAGCCCGACCACCAGCACATGGCGCACGTCGGGCTCGGTTGCAAACATTGCCGCCTCCGGCGTCGCGCCGCGACTGAGTGCGAGCCGGGCGATGAGCCGTAGCCCGGTCATGGCCGCGACCGCCCCGAGCCACTGAATGATCGGCATCGAGCGCGGCAGGCTGTCGAGCCGGTTGATGGTGAAGCCGATGAACAAAGTGACGAGCACCGCGATCGTCACGGCGGCGGCGACCCGCATGAAGTCGGGCAGCGACACGTATCTGAGGACGCCACGATGCAGGCCCATGACGCCGAAGACCAGTCCACCAACAGCGGCGCTCAGTCCAGTATATCCCGCCGTGACGGTGAGCAGGGATCGGGGCAGGTTTGCGATCTCGAAATTGCTGATGACGAGCAACGCCAAAGATGGCCCGGCCGCCAGGCAGAGCACGTCGAACATCAAGACGAGAGCACTTCGACTTCCACGCCACATGGCACATCTCCAGCAGAGAGTGAGACCCTCGCAACAAAACACAGTCGAACGGCTACGTCTGGCTGCCGCGAAGGGGATCGCCAGTGATCGCAGGCTCAAAACTGAGCTTTCAGTTCGTCGACGCGTCACTAGTGTTCCGTCCCATTCATTCGATTCCGGCGAAGCTGGATCAATGAATGGAAGGACGGAACACAAACAAAGAGTTGGCGAGTGGGCTGGCCATTCATTTGGGATACCGAATGAATGTGTCAGTACACTAGAGGTTTGGCAGAACGCGTTACTATTGATGTTTTTGTTGCAGCAGATCCGCGGCGCGACCCGCGCGAACAGCCTTACACGTTACGCAACCTACGAGCGTGGCCATTCGAGGATGGAAATACTCCCAGGTGTCCCCCTGCCAGTTCGAAGTCGTAGCCGCCGGGTCCGCAAGGCTCAAGCGATTGGTGATTGTTTTCCAGGGATGGAGTGCTGCCGACAGACTGCGTAGTCTCGACCGAGTGGCAGAAATGCTGCAGAAAGCCAACAGATACGACCACTATAGAGCGCAAATGTTAATGAAATACAACCAAAGGTTGCGTTGTTCATTGCTTCCCACCCAGCGGATCACGCGCGCGCCGCCCAACCGAGTCGGCGCCCCGTCGAGCCCGATTTCGGGCTTGCATCGGCATACGGGTCTGCTAGCGAAGTGCGGGCTGATCGCCTGAAGTTGCATAACGTCGCTCAGAGGCGAGCTCTTGTCGCAGCCCAGGGCTCGTGAATACCGGCCTGGACGCGATAGTCGCCGCGCGTCAGGGCTGATAAAGTCGCGGCGCGACAGGGCTGACAAAGTCGCGGCGCGTTAGGACTATTGAAGTCGCGGCGCGTTAGGCCTGTTAAAGTCGCGGCGCGACAAAGCGAACTGGGCGCATCGAAGGAAGAGGGAGCTCCGCATGTCCGAGACCACAGTCAAGTCCACCAACACGGTCGCCGCCGACCGGACCAGCACCGGCACTGCGGCCGTCGTCGCATTGCTGTTGGGCGCATTCATCGTGTACGGCGTTGGCTTCGCGCAACCCTCGCTGTTGCACAACGCGGCGCACGATACGCGCCATGCCACCGCTTTCCCCTGCCACTGAGCAGGTGCCGTCAGCGTCGCGGGGATCAACATGTTTCGCGCCATTTTCGGATCCGCGCTGTTGGCCGGCTTGATTGCCGGAGCTGCAACGGCGGCCATCCAGCATGTGACGACAACGCCTCTCATCATCGCGGCCGAGGCCTACGAGACCGCAGGCGGTCATGACCACACCGGCACGGCGACCGACGCAACGGGAGTAACGGTGCCGGCCCACGATCACGGCGACGCGGATGACTGGGCGCCGGCCGGTGGGATCGAGCGCACGGCCTTCACCGCGCTATCGACCACGCTCGCAAGCGTCGGTTTCGGGCTGGTATTGGTCGCGTCGATGGCACTGACCGGGCGTGCGGTCGATGCCCGCAGCGGCCTGATGTGGGGGCTGGGCGGGTTTGTCGCCGTCTCGCTCGCTCCAGCCGTCGGGCTCGCTCCGGAATTGCCGGGCAGCGTTGCCGCCGCGCTCGAAGCGCGACAGCTCTGGTGGATCGCAACCGTCGTCGCGACCGCTGGCGGGTTGTGGTTGCTGGCGTTCCGGCAGAGTTGGGCCTTCCGGCTCATCGCACTGGCATTGATCGTCGCGCCGCATGCCGTCGGCGCGCCGTTGCCAGACGCCGGTGCTGGAGCCGTGCCACCGGAGCTGGCGGCACGGTTTGCCACCACATCGATCGCCGTCACCGGCATACTTTGGGTCCTGCTCGGTCTTCTATCGGGCTATTTTTTCGGGCGTGCCACAGCGACGAAGAGTTGACGGCAACGATCCCTCGATGGCGCTCGCGACCTTCAATCGTCGGCCCGGGCGATGGCGTGGAAGAACGTCCCCGTGACGTTGCCCTGGCGATGTCCGCTCGGCCCGAGCGCTTGGCCATAGGCGTCCTCGGCGAGCGCCAACGGCTCGCCGCCCGCCTCCCCGACAACGGTCGCATAGTGGAACTCGTGACCGCGCACGATTGCCCCCTTCGGGCCGATCGGCGTATCGGCCGACAGCCGCGCCAGGCGGTAGCCGAGCTGCATCCGCCGCTTCGCGTAGGAGGTCGCGACCGGTAGCAGGCCGGCCATCGGCCAGTTGCGGCCATCGGCGTCCTCGAGCGAGAGCCCAAGTGTCATGTACCCGCCGCATTCGCCATGCACCGGCGCTCGGCTGGCGAAGGCCCGCACCCCCGCCATGAAGCGTCCGGCGCGCGACAGCTGCCCGGCGTGCAGCTCCGGATAGCCGCCCGGCAGCCAGCAGGCGTCGCAATCCGCGGGCGGCGGCTCGTCGGCAAGTGGCGAGAACGGCACGACCTCGGCCCCCGCCCGCCGCCAGCCCGCCAGCACGTGAGGGTAGACGAAGGAGAAGGCCGCATCATCGGCGAGCGCGATGCGCCGGCCCGGAGGCGGCAGCGCGACCGGCAACACCGCGAGCGATCCACGTGGCGCCCGGCAGGCAGCGAGCGCTCGCAGCCGGTCGAGATCGAGGCTCGACTCGAGCAGATCGGCGAGCCGGTCGAGATGGGCTTCGAGCCCCTCGGTCTCACGCGCCTGGCGCAGACCCAGATGGCGCTCCGGCAGCACGATCGCGGCGTCGCGCGAGATCGCCCCCACGACCGGCAACCCGATCGCCTCGATCGCCGTGCGGGTCAGGCGCTCGTGGCGCGCGCTGCCGACCTTGTTGAGCACGACGGCACCGATCGTGATGCGGGGATCGTAGCGTGCGGCGCCCAGCGCAACGGCTGCTGCCGACTGCGACTGACCCGAGACATCGAGCACCAGCACCACCGGCCAGCCGAAGCGTGCGGCAATGTCGACGCTCGACCCAGTTCGTCCCGGCAATCCGGGCACGCCGTCGAACAGCCCCATCAGGCCTTCAGCCACGATCAGGTCGGCGCCGCTGGATGCTTCGGCGGCGAGTGCGTCGAGCAGGTCGCCCGGCATCGCCCAACTGTCCAGGTTGAAGCTCGCCCGCCCGGTCGCAGCCGCATGAAAGGCCGGGTCGATGTAGTCGGGGCCGCACTTGGCGCCGCTCACGCGAACGCCCCTGCGCGAGAGCGCGCGCAGCAGGCCGAGCGTGACCGTCGTCTTGCCCGAGGACGAGCGGGGTGCGCCGACCAGCAATCCGGGCGCGATCATCGCCGGACCGCGCCGGCGACGGCCAGCGCTTCGGCGCACTGGTGGCTCGAGGGTCCGCTGCCATGGCCGGTAAGCTGCTCGCGCAGAGCGACGTTTGCGCCGATGCCGATGATGACTGGAGCTTTGATCTGCGCCCGCTCGGCATCCGAGGCGGCGCGCCCGAGCACCGTGTCGAGGATGCGCTCCCCACCCGATGTCGCCGCCTGCACCACGACCACGGGCGTTTCGGCGCCAAGCCCGCCCGCGATCAGGGCGTCCGCGATACCGGCGAGGTTCTTCAGCGCCATATAGAGGATGAGCGGCTGGCCGGTCGCGGCGAGTGCGGCCCAATCGAGGCCATCATCGATGCCCTCGCCCTGATGGCCGGTCGCCAGGATGATCGCATGATTGGTGTCGCGCGTGGTTGCGGGCACCAGAGCGGAGGCAAGTCCGGCAAGCCCCGCCGTCACGCCAGGCACGATGCGGAACCGGATGCCGGCGCTAGCGAGCGCCAGTGCTTCCTCCCCGCCCCGGCCAAACACGAATGGGTCGCCGCCTTTGAGGCGAAGCACGCGTTTCTTGGCGCGCGCCAGCTCGATCAGGCGCAGCGTGATGTCGGACTGGCGGCACGACGGCTTGCCGCCACGCTTGCCGGCAAACTCGAGCGCGGAGCCGCTGCGCGCGAGCGACAGCACCCGCTCGTCGACCAGGGCATCGTAGACGATCACGTCGGCCTGGCGCAGCGCATCGAGCGCATAGAGCGTGAGGAGGCCGGGATCGCCGGGCCCCGCGCCGACGAGCCAGACGTCGCCAGCTGAGAACGCGGGCAAGATCTCAATGGGAAAGCGCTGATCGATCATTGGCTCTGGTTGCGGTGACGGGCGGCTAGAGCATTTCCCGGCGAAGTGGATACCGGTTCGTCGCAGCAAATGCGACAAAACAGACAACTGGAGCGCTTTCAGGATCGAGCCCAAGTGGAAAGCGCTCTGGGCGTGCCCTATAAGCACGTCCATGACGGAAAGGAAACAGGGCGAGCTCAGGCGCGGCTGGACGACCGGGGCCTGCGCTTGCGCGGCGGCGCGTTCGGCCTATGCGGCGCTGCTGACCGGCAATTTTCTCGATCCGGTCGAGATCGTGCTGCCGGGTGGGCAACGCCCCTCGTTCGCGCTGGCGATGCAGCGGCTGGAGGTTGGCGCGGCGAGCGCCGGCATCGTCAAGGACGCAGGCGATGATCCCGATGTGACGCATGGCGCGTTGGTGGTTGCGACCGTTCGACATGGGAGCCCCGGCGCAGGCGTGGTGTTCCGGGCCGGTGAAGGTGTGGGCACGGTGACCAGGCCGGGCCTGCCGATCCCGCCGGGCGAGCCGGCGATCAATCCGGTGCCGCGCGATATGATCCGGGCGGCGATCGCCAGCCTGGCAGCGAGTCTCGGCGGCTCGGGCGATGTGGTAGTCGAGATCTCGGTGCCCGGCGGCGCGGCGATTGCCGAGAAGACCTGGAACCCGCGCCTCGGCATCATCGGCGGGATCTCGATCCTGGGCACCACCGGCATCGTCATTCCCTATTCGTGCGCGGCCTGGATCGCCTCCATCCATCGCGGCATCGACGTCGCGCGTGCGGGTGGTCTTGCCCATATCGCCGGCGCGACCGGGGCAACCTCGGAAGCCGCCGTCCAACGGCTGCACGGCCTGCCGCTGCACGCGCTGATCGACATGGGTGATTTCGTCGGCGGGATGCTGAAATACGCGCGCACCCATCCGGTTCAACGCATCACCATCGCCGGCGGATTCGCCAAGATGACGAAGCTCGGCCAGGGGCTGCTCGACCTGCACTCGCGCAGCGGCGAGGTCGATCGCGGCTGGCTCGCCGGGCTCATCCGCAGTCATGGCGGCCCCGAGGAGCTTGCCGCTGGTGCACTCGGCGCCAATACGGCCAAGCAGGTGCTGGACGAGTCCGCGGCCGCCGGCGTACCGCTCGGCCATTGGGTGGCGGCAGCCGCACTCGTCACGGCCCGCGGCGCCATCGGCGGAGCGCAGATCGTGCTCGACGTCGTCGTGTTCGATCGCGAAGGCGGATTGGTGGGCAGTGCCTGCTAGGACCGCCATCACGGCGCCCCCCGGAACCGGCGCTGGTAGTCGATGTCGTAGAGCGCGGAGTTGGCGAAATCGCGGGCGCCGAGCACCCGTCCGACCACGATCGTAGCGGTGCGCTCGATTCCGGCGGCGGCGACCTTGCCGGCGATGTCGGCGAGTGTACCGGCGATGCGCCGCTCGTCGGGCCAGCTCGCCCGATAGACGATCGCGACGGGACAGTCCGCGCCATAGTGCGGCACAAGCTCGCCGACCACGCGCTCCAGCACATGCACCGAGAGGTGGACGACGAGCGTGGCGCCGGTCGCGCCGAACGCGGCGAGCGTCTCGCGAGGGGGCATCCTGGATGCGCGCCCCGAAGTACGGGTCAGCACCACCGATTGCGAGACCTCCGGCAGGGTCAATTCCTGGGCGAGGCTCGCGGCGACGGCGGCGAATGCGGGCACGCCGGGCGTCACGGTATAGGGGATGCCGAGCGCTTCGAGGCGGCGGAGTTGCTCGCCCATGGCGCTCCAGATCGAAAGGTCGCCCGAATGCAGGCGCGCGACATCCCGGCCCGCGATGTGCGCGGCCTCGAAGTGAGCGACAATCGCATCGAGGTCGAGCGGCGCGGTATCGATGATGCGGGCGCCGGGCGGGCACCAGGCGAGCACGTCGGTCGAGACGATCGAGCCCGCGTAGAGACAAACCGGCGAGCGCGCGATCAGATCGCGTCCGCGCACGGTGATCAGATCGGCCGCTCCCGGGCCCGCGCCGATGAAATGCACGGTCATGGCAATCCCCCTTCGGCGATGGCGCAAGTAGCGGCGGGCGTCGCGGTGCGCGGCCCCAGCAGCCGCCCGCCCGGGCCCACGGCTGCGAGCGCAGCTGTCTCGGCCATGCTGCCGACGCCGAACAGATCGATGACACGCGCGGATCGGGTCGAGGTCGCGCTGTCATGGGCGGCGGCGACGGCTGGAGGAATGACCACGAGCGGCAGGCCGAGCAGGACTGCCGCCTCGGCTAGACCGGGCTCGGCGGCTTTGGCGCCATGCACCGCAATCAAGTCGAGATCGGCGCGCGCGAGACCGTGCAAGCCGAGTGCGGCATCGACCACAGCTACGATGGCCTCGCCGCGCGTGTTCTTGCGGAAGCCGATCCCAGCCGCCCTCATGGCTTCACCGCCCGCCAATGCGTGACCGGCATCGCCGGCCGCCAGCCGGTCATGCTGCCGACCGGCTCGGCACGTGAGATGGCGATCCGCAGAAGCTCACCCCCGAGCCGTGACTGCGCGTCGAGCATCGCGCGTTCGCTTTCGAGCGTGACAGCGTTGGCGACGAGCCGCCCGCCGGCGGGGAGCGCCTGCCAGCAGGCCTCGATCACACCCGTAACGGAGGCTCCGCCGCCGATGAAGACGGCATTGGGACGAGGCAGAGTTGCGAGTGCGGCCGGGGCCAGGCCTTCGATGGTGTCGAGCCGTGGCACGCCCAGACTTGCGGCGTTGCGTGCGATCAGCGCGAGGCGATCCGCGCGCGGCTCGATTGCCGTGGCCGCGAGCGAAACGTGCCGCAGCAGCCACTCGATCGCGACCGATCCCGAGCCCGCGCCCACATCCCACAACCGCTCGCCGTGGCGCGGGCCGAGCGAGGCGAGCGTGATCGCGCGCACGTCGCGCTTGGTCATGGTGCCGTCGGACTCAAAGCACGTGTCGTCGAGCCCGGCTGCGAATGGGACGATCCGAGCCCCGGTGTCGGCCTCCACCTCGATCGCCAGCGTGTTGAGGGGAGCGATGTCGTCGAGGGTGAAGCCCTCCGCGGTGCCCGAGAGGATACGCTCGCGCGGTCCGCCCATCGCCTCCAGCACCGTCACGCGTGAGC
Organism: Hyphomicrobiaceae bacterium; assembly: GCA_031403055.1. Lineage (GTDB taxonomy): Bacteria > Pseudomonadota > Alphaproteobacteria > Rhizobiales > Hyphomicrobiaceae > JANNSW01. The sequence continues at coordinate 14,697 of JANNSW010000148.1, forward strand.
GCCCCATGCCGCGGGCAACGAGAATGCCGGCGATCCGCTTCGGGCTCGTCTCGTCCCAGGACAGCGCGAGAATGCGGGCGCCATCGTGCAGATGCGGCACCACCGCCTCGTGCGCGCGTCCATGCACGCTGAGGAGAACGGCATCCTGCTGCGCCCAGCCCATGCGCGCAGCGGCGAGCGCGAAGGCGGACGGCGCCGGCAGCGTGATCATTTCGGCGGCTGCGATGCCGGTCTCGCGCAGCAAGGTCGAGCCGACGCCGAAATGGAAGGGATCGCCCGAGGCGAGCACGGCGACCGGGCGCCCGCGCATGGCGACTATCGCTGGAAAGGCCTCGGTCAACGGTCTCGGCCAGGCGAGCTGGCGACCCTTGATCAGCGGTTTCGCCAGCTCCAGATGACGTGCGCCGCCAATCACCAACTCGGCGGCTTCGAGCAACCGGCACGCGGCGGGAGCAAGCTCGTCGATACCAGCTTCGCCGACGCCGACGATTGACAGCCAGCGCGCCAGTCCCCACGAGGAGGACGGCACGGCGCGATCTCCGCTCCGCTCATCCACGGGCGCACTCATGGCTCTGCTCATTCTTGGCGGCACGACGGAAGCTGGGCTGCTGGCGGAGCGCGTGGCGGCTGCTGGAATCGCGGCGGACGTTTCGCTCGCGGGCCGGACCAAAGCGCCTGCGCGCCAGCCGCTGCCCATGCGCATCGGCGGTTTCGGTGGCATCGAGGGCTTGAAGACCTGGCTCGGCGAGCACCGCACGCGTGTGGTCGTCGATGCAACTCATCCCTTCGCGGCACGGATCGCGGCCAATGCGGCGGTCGCCTGTGCTGCGCTGGGTGTGCCACTGTGCCGGCTCACCCGACTTCAATGGTCGCCGGTTGCCGGCGACCGCTGGATCGATGTTGCGAGCGCCGAGGCCGCTGTGGAAGCGTTGCCGAGCAGGCCCGCTCGCGTCTTCCTGACTGTCGGCCGGCTCGAGCTCGATGCCTTCGCGGTTGCGCCGAAGCACTTCTATCTGGTGCGCACGATCGATGCGCCCGAGCCGCCGCCCGCATTGCCCAACATGCGGCTCATTCTCGATCGCGGACCCTTCGATGCCGATGCCGAGGAGAAGCTGATGCGCAGCCACGTGGTTCGCTGGCTCGTCACCAAGAATTCGGGTGGCAAGGCGACGTCGGGCAAGCTCGCCGCCGCACGCCGGCTCGGGCTGCCCGTGGTGATGATCCGCCGGCCGGAAAAGCCCGAGGTCGAGACCTTCCAATCCGTCGATGACACGATGACGTGGATCGCTGCTCATCTGCCGGCCTCGTAGCTGCGTGGTGTCAGCACGAAGGGCGGGCGGCCCTCACCGCGCTCGATGCTGCGCGTTGTCGAGGAGCCGACGATGACGATGGTCGCCATGTCGGCCTCGTGCCGGGCCGCTTCGCCGAGCGGCACGATGGCGATGCGCTCGTCGGGCCGTCCGACCGCACGCGCGAGCACGACCGGCGTTGTGGGCGTGCGAACCTCCAGCAGCGTCGCGAAAGCGGCGGCGAGCTGCCAGGGGCGTGCCTTGGAGATGGGGTTGTAGAGCGCGAGCACGAAGTCGGCCTCGGCCGCGGCGCGCAAGCGCTTCACCACGACCTCCCAGGGCTTCAGATTGTCCGAGAGCGAGAGCGCGGCGAAGTCGTGGCCGAGTGGCGCGCCGACGCGTGCCGCCGCCGCCAGCATCGCCGTCACGCCGGGCTCGATCCGGATATCGAGCGAGCGCCAATGGTGTGGGCCGGATTCGACCGCTTCGAGCACGGCCGCCGCCATCGCGAATACCCCCGGATCGCCACCCGAGACGACCGCCACCTGCCGACCCGCACTCGCGAGCTCCAACCCGTGCCGGGCCCGGTCGATCTCGACGCGGTTGTCGGATGCGTGCCTGGTTTGCGCCGCATCCGGGATACGGTCGAGATAGGGCTTGTAGCCGACGAGATCGGTCGCCAACGCGACGGCAGCCAAAGCCGCCGGCGTCATCCAGTCCGCGGGGCCCGGCCCCAGCCCGACCACGGTGAGCGAGCCGGTCATAGGCGCCGCCCCTGGCCCGCAACGAGGATCATCGAGAAATAGGGTGCGTTGTCGTCGGGCTTCTCGGCGAGCGGGCAGACGTGCTCTCCCGCCATGCTGGCGCGCTCCACGTAGATCGCCCGATCGAGCAATCCAGCGCGCACGATGGCTCGGCGGACTTTCGCCAGGTTGGTGCCGAGCTTCATGATGACGGCAGCATCGGTCGTC
>JANNSW010000149.1:0-11451 GCA_031403055.1 Hyphomicrobiaceae bacterium
GACAAGCGCAATGCGATCGTCACGGGCGGCAATCGCGGTATGGGTTTCGAGACCTGTCGACAGCTCGGCGCGCTGGGCTATCGGGTGATGCTCACCGCACGCGATAGGGCCGCAGGCGAGACCGCTGCCAAGAGACTAGTCGAAGAGGGCCATGACGTCGTACCCGTTCGCTTGGATCTAACGCGCAGCGACGACATCGGCAACCTCATTGCCCTTGTTCGTCGACTCCCCACCGGCGTCGACGTGCTCATCAACAATGCAGGTGTCTATCTGGAGAATGGACCGACCGAGAGCGAATTCGCAAGCGCCCTGACAATTCAAATGGATGTCGTGCGCGACGTTCTCGAGGCCAACCTGTTGGGGCGGTTCGCTCTCACCCAAGGCATCATCGCAGGAATGCGCGAGCGCAACTACGGCCGTGTGGTCAATCTCAGCAGCGCGATGGGCCAGCTGTCCGACATGGGTGGAGGCGCGCCCGGCTATCGCATGGCCTGCGTCGGCAATAGCGCCATGACAAAATTTCTTGCCGAGGAACTTCGCGGCACCAATGTGCTGGTGAACGCTGTTGATCCGGGCTGGGTGCGAACGGCATCGCCCGAGGCAACCCGATCGGTCGAGGAGGGTGTCGTGACAACCATCTGGCTTGCCACGCTGCCCGATGGCGGACCATCTGGGCAATTTTTCCGGGATAAGTCGCCCATCTCCTGGTGACGATGCGAATAGTATAGTTGTTTGGAATTACCGATATCTCATCACCCGGTCCGTGGCGCACTTCGCCGGGTGTCGCAACGGGTCATCTGGCGACATTGCCACGCACCACGCTCGCCCGAAAACCTTCGACATAGCGAGGGGCCGAGACCTGGATTGACTCATCCGCCTTTGCCAAGCCAACTGCCTTCCCATGTCCTTCACCTTCACCATCCTGGGCTCCGGCTCCTCTGGCGGCGTGCCGCGCATCGGCGGCGGCTGGGGCGCGTGCGACCCCTCGAACCCCCGCAACCGCCGCAGACGGGCGTCGGCGCTGGTGCGGCGCGCCGGCCCCGAGGGCGTAACGACCGTGCTGATCGACACCTCCCCCGATCTGCGCGAGCAGATGCTGGACGCCAGCGTCGACCGGCTCGACGCCGTCCTCTTCACCCACGATCATGCCGACCACACCCACGGCATCGATGATCTGCGGGTGCTGGCTCTCCTGCAGAAGCGGCGGGTGCCCGTCCACATGGATGACGAGACGGCTCGCACGCTCAAATCGCGGTTCGCCTATTGCTTCGAGGGGACTGCGGGCAGCGCCTATCCGCCGATCCTGGAATCGCACCGGCTGGAAGCGGGCGAGCCCGTCGTGATCGTGGGTGCGGGCGGTCCGATCACGGCGCTGCCGATCACCCTCGAGCATGGCGACATCCGCGCGCTCGGGTTCCGCTTCGGCAACCTCGCCTATGCGCCCGACGTGAGCGCAGTGCCTCCAGCGGCGAAGGCGGCGTTGGCGGGCCTCGATGCGCTCGTCATCGACGCGCTGCGCTATACGCCGCACCCGAGCCATCTCTCGGTCCGCCAGTCGCTCGTCGTGATCGCCGCGCTGCAACCCAGCCGCGCCGTGCTCACCCACCTCCACATCGACCTCGACTACGCGGCGCTCGCCGCCGAGCTCCCTGCCAACGTGGTACCGGCCTATGACGGCATGGAGATCGCGTTCGAAGGCTGAGCGCCTATCTCAACGCGGCAGCAATCGCATCGAACGCCGCGTAGTGCAGATGGTCGATGCCATCCTCGACCGGCAGCTCCTGGGACGATTGCTTGGCGATGACGATGTCGCCAGCGCCATCCACGACCAGCCATTGCCCATGGATGCCGCAGGCGATGGTGCTGCCGGTGTCGAGCTGGTTGTACCACTTGTTGCGGTAGCGGCAGGCGGTCATGAATGCGAGCAGATCGCCGCGCGCCCACTGTCCGGCATCGCCGCCATGGCGCGTGTCGTCGATCCAGGCGCCGGGTACGACCTGCCGGCCGTTGGCGACGCCCCGGCAGCGGATCATCTCGCCGAAGCGGGCGAGGTCGGCGATGGTGGTGCAGATGCCTCCCGCCGTGCGCGGCGCGCCGGCCGCATCGACGGTGATGTAGGCGTCGGCCTCCGCGCCCATCGGCTGCCAGATGCGCTCCGACATCATGTCGGCGAACCGCCGGCCGCCCGCGCGCTCCAGGATCCAGCCGAGCATGTCGGAATTGGGCGAGCGGTAGTGCATGCGCTCGCCGTGGGGATGAGCCGCCTTGGCGAGGGTGGGCAGGAAGGCGTTCATGGTTGTGGCCGGGCCGGGTCGCCTAGGATTCCAGCCGCACGCTTCGCGATATCTGAGAAAGGTCTCGTCCGGGTTGAGATAGGCCTCCTCGAAGCGAACCGAGACTGTCATGTCGAGCACATGGCGCACGGTGGCATCGCCATAGGCGGAGCCCTTGGCCTCCGGGATGTAGCGCGTCACGGGGACATCCGGGTCGAGCACGCCGTCGTCGACCAGCACTCCAGCGAGGATCGCGCTCAGCGACTTCGACACCGAGAACACCACATGCTGGGCGAGAGACGCTTCCCGGTTGCGGTACCATTCATAGGCGACCTGTCCGCGATTGAGCACCATGAAGGCGTCGGTGAAGCTGGCATCGAGGAATTGTGCGATTGTCGTCTCCCCGCCGGCCGGCCGCTTGAAGCCGAGACGGGCGAGATCGGCGTGGGCGCGCGCCATGGGCCGGCCGTGCCCGCTCGCCGCGATGTTGGCCGTGGGAATGAGCTCGCGCACCCGGGAGAAGCTCGAGCGGCTGAAGGGCGCCGTACGCCAGTTGCCGAGATGGATGCCATCCTGCCCTGTGCTGATCATGCCTATCCGTTCCGCTCGATTGCCCCTGCTCGATAGCGGCTGGCCTGCCGGAGAGCTACCGCGCTGGCGCAACGCTCGGTTGCGCATCGAAGCGCACCCAATCCACTGCCACGCGCCACGCCAGCCTTGATCCCGATGCGCGAGGCGGACATCTTGTCGCCGGAAATGTCGGCAAACGCTCGGGGCCAGAGGACGGCGTCGCGCCAGTCTGGGAGGTTGGACCATGATTTTCAAGCTTTCTCGCCGGGCGCTCGGGCTAGGCGCCTTCGGGACGGGGATTGCGGCCGCCGCCATGACGACCGGTGCCAAAGCCCGATCGATCGACGACATCGTCGCCGGCAATACGCTCAGAGTCGGCATTCATCCGAACTCCCCGCCCTTCTCGTCGCGCAATGCCGCCGGCGAGATGGAAGGCTTCGACGTGGCGATCGCAACCATGATCGCCCAGGAGATGGCGATCCCCAATGTGGAATGGGTGCTGACGGAGACGGCTCAACGCATTCCGTTCCTGGTCGAGGGCACGATCGACATCGCGCTCGGCGGCCTCACGCGCAATGCCGAGCGGATGCGGCAGATCAAGTTCACGTGCCCCCTCCATACCGAGGTGATGGGCGTGCTGACGACGCAGAGGTCCAAGGCCAAACGCTGGCAGGATCTGAACGACGACAAGGTCACGCTCGCCGACGTCAACGGCGCCTGGACCATCGGCTGGGCGCGCCAGAACTTGCCCAAGGCCAAGCTGGAGGTGGTCGGCAGCCCGGCGGATGCGGTCAAAGCGGTTGCCGAAGGGCGCGCCACCGCGATCGTCGAGATGCTCGATTTCTTCGTGACCTTCACCAAGGCCCATGCCGGCACGAAATGGCGCGTCTTGCCCGAGAAGATCGACATCGGCTGGGATGCGATCGGCGTCAGCAAGGATAGTCACGAGCTGAGAGACGTCCTCAACATCATCCTCTACAAGCTGCATTCGAGCGGCTTCGTGGACGCGCAATGGCAAAAGGCATTCGGCACTGCGATGCTCGAGAAGGTCCCGGCGCAACCCTATTTTTGACGGGCTCGAGCTGATCGGGGTACCAGGAGGTCAGTCTCGGCCGCCGGCCGAACCGGCGGCGTCGGCGTGCGTTGCCGGCACAATTTCGTACGAGTTTAATATTATCGTATTCATTCGGTGCTGCAATCGGCCGCATGAATGCTAGGATGGCCCGAGGCTTGCTCGTTGCTGCATTCGGACCATCGGGGTCCGGCGGCAAGGCGCGAGGCCAAAGAGGGGCTGTGTCGGGGTGCGCGGGAACGCTGCGCCCTGACGTTCGTCGAATGTGCAAAGCGGGTCGAATTCGGGAGTACTGACTGATGTCAAGCAAGGTAGAGGAATTCGGCCTGCCCTCGCCGCACAGCCGATATGAGCTACCGGCAAGCGGATACGAGTCCCAGGAGAACGAGATGCAACCGCTGCCGAACGGCGTTTCGGTCGTGCGCCGCTCGCCCACGCTCTACCGCCCGGCGCAACTGGCCGAGGACGAGACCATTCTCGCCTGCAGCCATCATGCCCACGAGATCGCCAGGGCGCACGGCGCTCGCGAGGTCATGCTCGAGCATCTGGTGCATGCCTTCGCGCGGGTCGCGCCGGCTTCGGCGATCCTGGAGGACAGGGGCATAAACGTGGAAGCCCTGCGGCGCGACAGCGCCGCCGTGATCTCGAGCGAGATCCCGGTCGACCAGGCGGTCGGCTATGGGCAGCTGCGTGCCTCGCGCGACTTCAACACGGTGATGTTCCTGGCCGCGGCGGGCGCCAGCCATCGCGACGAGAAGGCAACGGGCGTGCGGGACGTGCTCGAGGCCCTGCTCAAATACGATCCCAAATCGCGGGCCGTTCGCCTGATCAAGCGCCATGCCTTCGGGGCCGATCTCGAGGAGCGGCCGGATCCGATGCAGGAAATGCGCAACGCGTTCGAGCGGCTGGCGAGCGATCTGCGCGCCGGACAGGAGCGCGTTGCCGCCGAGCTGCGGCTCGCCCTCACCGATATGAAGTCCGCCCAGACCAATCTCGCCAGCGATGTCGCCAGCGACCGCCACACGGTGGGGGACCGCCTGAAGCATTTGGCCGATGCGGCGGCGAGCGGGCGTGCCGATCTGGGCACGCTGCAGCGCCTCGTTTCCGATCGCCTGCAGGCCATCGAGCGTGTGGCAGGTCAGGCCGGGGGAGCAAGCCAGATCCAGACGCTGTTCGGCGACCGCTTCCTGCAGATCCATAAAGGTCTCGATGGCCAGCGCACCGACTTGCAGCGCATGGAAGCAGGTGTGGCGGAGCGCCTCAAGGGTGTGGAGCGCGCGATCGAGATGCGATTGGGCGATGCCGCACGGACCTGGAGCACGCTCGGTGAGCGGCTCACGGCCATCGAGGATGCCGTGACCTCGGTGCAGCCCTCGGACGGGGGCGGCGTGAGCCACGCCGTCGAATCGCGCCTCGAGGCACTGCAAAAGGCGGTCGAGGGCCAGCGTCTCGACTGGCAGCGCATCGAGAGCGGGAACAGCGAGCGGCTGCGGGCCTTCGAGCGCACGATCGACGCGCAGGTCACCGGTCTGCAGCGTCACTGGTCGGGTTTCGGCGAGAGGTTTGGCCTGGTCGAGAAGGCGATTGCGGAACCGCGCGGTCTCGACATGAGCCGAATCGAGACACTGATCAGCAAATCGCTCGATACCGAGCTCGATCAGGTCAGAAACGCCCTTGTCGCGCTGGGACACGCCCAGCAGACCCTGTCGACCGCGATCGACGAGTGGCGGCTCAACAACAGCGGCGATCTGAGCATCATCTCCAACCGGCTGCAGGTGCTGGAGCGGGTCACCAATGGCGCGCTCAATGCCAACAGTGCCACCTTGGCCGGCAACGGCGTCGTGGGTAGCAGCGGCAACTCGATGCCCTCGACCCCTGCGCTCGCTGGCTCCCAGTCCGCCATCCTCGACAAGGTCGATCGCGCGCTGAAGAACCGGTACAACGCGACCCAGAGCGGGGCATAGCTTCTGGTTACGAAAAAGGGGCGGCTGCCAATGGCTGCCGCCCCTTTTGCATGCTCGGGTCCCGGTCGCGTCGCGGCCGATGACGTGCGAGGTCGATCCAGCCGGTCGATGTCAGATATCGAACGGGCTACAGGCCCCACTCGGCCAACTGCTCGATCCACTGCTGATACTCGCCGCGGATGCAGCTGACGCTCCCGCCGCAGGAATTGCGATCCCGCAGCCAGTTGCGCTGGGCATTCTTCAATTCACGGCGCGCGCCGGCGCTGGTCTGCTGATCCAGCTGGCCGAAGTATTCGCTCGACATCTGCCGGTCGAGACGTGACAGCTCGCTGCTGTTGCAGATCGCGCGCTCGGTCGAAGTGAGATTGCCGCTGCAGGAGAAGGTCGGATTGGCAGCGGATGCGGGAGCGGCGGCGGCGAATGCGAGGCCGAACGCGAGGGCCGCGGCGCTGATGCCTGCCGAAATGGATGTTCTTGGGATGACTGTCATGGTCGCCTCTCCTTGGGTTGGTTGCACGCGAGTGATCGTGGTTCTGTCGGGGTTTGACCGGTTTGACCGGGTTTGGTGCCAACAGGGCTGGACCCGGTACGCCCGTCGATGCTCGAGGGATCGACCTGTAGTCGAGCTCTCGGCCTCAATTGCCTGCGAGGACCGGGCCGAAGGACTGCAGCACCAGCGCCCCGCTCGCCAGCGCCCAGGCGCCGGCAAACACGAGGCCGATCACCAGCCAGAACGGGTCGGCCCGCAACGACATGCCGCTCTGCACCGCATTGCGGACGAGGATGGCAGGCCCTGCCACCAGACGCAGGACGATCGAGGCGATTGCCAGTGGCGAGCCACCGAGCTGGCCGAGTGCGAAGCCGAGCGGATGCCCGGTCACCAGGTGGAATGCGCTCATGGTTGCGCCCGCGACCACGAAACCGATGGCCATGAGGTAGAAGTAGGCGAAAGCTTCGATTTCCATGGGTCTTCCTCGCACTGCGACACTCGTTGAGGAATTCGCAAGGTTCATGCCACGGATCGAATCGGATATCGAGCACGAAATGACAGGATCCTTCCAAACGGCGGAGATGGTGGTCCAAGTGGCGGCGGGCGATCAGCAGGGTGCGGGCGTCTTGCACTGGGCCGACTTGAACTCGGTCGCCAGCTTCTCGACGGCATCGGAGTACGCCGCAATGCCTCAGAGATCGCCCAACGTCTGGTAGCGGCCGCGGTGATAGCAGAGCGGCTTGGCATCGGGCGCGTAGGCAGCATTCACCACCTCGCCAACGAAGATCACGTGATCCCCGCCCATATAGGTGTGCTTGGTCTTGCACTCGAACACGGCAGCTGCCCCCGTCAGCACGGGGCAGCCGGTCGTCCAGGTCTCGTAGCTCTGGTTCACCCACTTATCGCCGCCCGCCGCAGCGAAGTTGGCCGAGACGCTCTCCTGGCCGAGCGCGAGGATGTTGACGGCGAAGTGGTCCGTCGACAGATAGCCCGTGAGGCTCATGGCATGCCGGCCCATGCACCAGAGGATGAGCGGGGGGTCGAGCGAGACCGAGGTGAACGAGTTGACGGTGTTGCCGAGCAGCTGGCCGCGCGGACCCACTGCCGTGATGACCGTGACCCCGGTGGCAAAGCAGCCGAGCGCATGACGGAACTCGCGATCTCCAAGTTTGACGGGCTGCACGGCACGTTTCCTCCTGTCATCGCCGGCGCGGCTGGCCGGATTCCGTGGCATCATGGCGGAAGCGGCGGGAGGATTCCAGACCGATCGTGGCCGGCCAGTGCCGCGGTGACAGCGTCCAATCGGTGGAGAAGTGCGAACCAGCTTGTTCTCGGCCGGGACTCGCCCTATCCAGTCCACTTTGATGATGACAATGCTCGACCGCTCGACCTTCCATTTTCCGCACCGGCACCTCCTTTCCGTCGAGGGCCTGACCAGACCAGAGATTCTGGGGCTGCTCGATCTCGCCGAGCAGGCCGCCGGCATCAGTCGCGAAGTGCAGAAGCGGCGGGAAAGCCTCAAGGGCCGCACGCTCGTCAACCTCTTCTTCGAGTCCTCGACCCGAACGCAAAGCTCATTCGAGCTCGCGGGCAAACGGCTCGGCGCCGACGTGATGAACATGTCAGTCTCGACCTCCTCCGTCGCCAAGGGCGAGACGCTGATCGACACCGCGATGACGCTGAACGCCATGCGACCCGACATCCTGGTCGTGCGCCACCATCAGGCTGGCGCCGTCGAGCTGCTCGCCCAGAAGGTCGATTGCTCGGTCGTCAATGCGGGCGATGGCGCCCATCAGCACCCCACGCAAGCCCTGCTCGACGCTCTCACGATCCGGCGCAACAAGGGGCCGATCGAGGGGTTGACGGTTGCGATCTGCGGCGACATCCTGCATTCACGCGTCGCGCGCTCCAATATCGGGCTGCTCAACACGCTGGGCGCGCGCGTGCGCATCGTCGCGCCCTCGACGCTGCTGCCACCCCATCCCGAGCGGCTGGGGGCGGAAGTGTTCACGCGGATGGAGGATGGGCTGAAGGATGCCGACATCGTGATGATGCTGCGGCTGCAACTCGAGCGCATGTCGGGCTCGTTCGTGCCCTCGCAGCGCGAGTACTTCCACTTCTTCGGCCTCGACCACCAGAAGCTGGCCTGGGCCAAGCCGGACGCGCTCGTCATGCACCCCGGCCCGATGAATCGAGGTGTCGAGATCTCCTCCGCCGTCGCCGACGATCCCCGCAGTGTGATCCGCGAGCAGGTCGAGATGGGCGTCGCCGTGCGCATGGCCGTCCTCGCCGCGCTCTCGCGCCATTTGCCGAACGGGTGAGAGATCGAACTCTTGCGAGCGAGACAATGATTGTAACGCGTCAAACCAACCCCTCGACCCGGCCCGCACCCGCCAGCCGCGGTACCACGCCATGATGCCAGGCACCGACAGCTTTTTCGGCAATCCGGGCCGGCGCGCCGCGATCCCGCTCCTCGTCGTGCTCGCGCTCGGCTTTGCCGCGCCACTCCTCGCCGTGGTCGGCTACAGTTTCATGCCGCCGCGCACCTTCAGCATCTTCTCCTCGCCCACGCTCGAGAACTACCGCACCATTTTCGAAGGCACCGCCTACGTCTCGTTCCTCTGGTCGCTGGCGCTCGCCGTCATCACCGTCGTCATGCTCGCGATCATCTGCTACCCCGTCGCCTACGGTCTGGTGCGCGTGTTCGGACGCTGGTCGACGCTGCTGACGCTGCTCTTCACCATTCCCCTGTTCGTCTCCGAGAACGTGCGCCTCTACGGCTGGATCCTGCTCCTGATCAAGAACGGGGTGCTGCTCGGGACGTTGAAATCCTTGTTCGGCTTGGAGCTCGACAGCATCCTGTTCACGCTCGGCGCGATCGTGCTCGGCATGGTCTACGTCTACCTGCCGTTCATGCTGTTCCCGATGACGCTCGGCATCGCCATGGTGCCCACCGACACGCGCGATGCCGCCTATGATCTCGGCGCCTCGCGCTGGCAGGTGTTCCGCGAGATCGAGCTGCCGCTCTCCATGCCCGGACTGGTGATCGGCTGCCTGTTGACCTTCGTGCTGGCGATCGGGGCGATCGCGGAAGCCAAGGTGCTGGGCGGCCAACGCATCATCCCGATCACCCACGACATCGAGATTGCCTTCACCTACTCGCAGAACTGGCCGCTCGGGGCGGCGCTTTCGGTGCTGCTGATGCTGGTCGTGGGCGCGCTCGTGCTCGCGGTGCTGCGCCGCTTCGATCTCGATCAGGTGCTGGGGAGGCGCTGACAGTCATGAACGATCGCCGCCAGCGCTTCCGGCATGCCCTGATCACGGCGTGGACGATCGCGGTGCTCGTGTTCGTGTTCCTGCCTGGCGCTTGCCTGGTGCTCGCCTCGCTGACGGCGAGCCGCTATTTCACCTTCCCCATCACCAGATGGGGCCTCGAATGGTGGTCGAAGACCTTCAACTCGATCGAGGTCAGGCAGTTGCTCGCGACCTCCATCTCGATCGCCGCCGTCGTCACCGTGGTTGCGGTGCTGGTCGGCTTTTTCGGGGCGCTCGCCTTTGCCCGCTACGACTGGCGCGGGCGCTCGCTCTATCAGCGGCTGGTGCTGCTGCCGATTTTCTTTCCGCAATCGGTGCTGGGGCTCTCGTTGCTGCTTTGGTTCAATGCGCTCGGGCTCGATCTGTCCTGGAAGACGGCCGTGATCGCCCATCTGGTCTGGATCATCCCGGTCGTCACCTTGGTCATCGCGATCCAGGTCTATTCCTTCGATCCCGCGCTCGAGGAAGCGGCTTTCGATCTGGGTGCAACGCGCGCGCAAGTGTTCCGCGAGGTGACGTTGCCGGTGCTGTTCCCGGGCATCTTCTCGGGCGCGCTGTTCGCGTTCCTGCTGTCATGGGGAAACTTTCCCCTGTCGCTGTTCACGACCGGCGCGGATACGACGGTGCCCGAATACCTCTACGCCAAGATGGTCGCGGGCTACACGCCGGGCGTGCCGGTGCTCGGCACCGTCTCGACGATCGGCGCGGCCGTGCTGCTCTTCGGCGGCTATGCGGCTATCCTCATCCTGCGGCGCAACCGCTGAAGGACTGCATCATGAGAAGCACGAAGGGAGGCATGACATGCTGACATCGATCTCGGGCCGCTCGGTCATCGTCACGGGCTCGAGCAGGGGCATCGGCAAGGGCATCGCGAAGGTGTTCGCGCGCCACGGCGGCAAGGTGCTGATCGTCTCGAGGAAGCTCGACGAGGCGGAGGCGACGGCGGCCGACCTGCGCGCCGCCGGCGGCATCGCCAAGGGCTTCAAGGCGGATGTCGCCAAGCTCGACGACATGCGCGCCATGGCGGACTACGCGGCAGCCGAGTTCGGCGGCATCGATATCCTCTGCGCCAATGCCGGCATCTTCCCGCAAGTGCGGATCGAGGAGCTCACGAGCGAGGTCTGGGACGAGACCATGGCCGTCAACCTCAAGGGCACGTTCCATGCGGTCAAGGCCTGCGTGCCGCACCTCAAGCGCACGGGCCAGGGCCGGATCGTGCTCACTTCCTCGATCACGGGGCCCGTCACGGGCTTCCCCGGTTGGACGCATTACGGCGCGACGAAAGCGGGCCAGCTCGGTTTCATGCGCACGGCCTGCCTCGAGCTTGCGAAGTATGGCATCACGGTCAACGCGGTGCTGCCGGGCAACGTGCTGACCGAGGGCCTGATCTCGCTCGGCCCCGACTACGAGCGCCAGATGGCGGCGTCGGTCCCGCTCGGCAAGCTCGGCACCGTCGACGACATCGGCTATGCGGCCCTCTTCCTCGCATCCAAGGAAGCCGGCTACATCACCGGCCAGACCATCATCGTCGACGGCGGCCAGATCGTGCCGGAGAGTTTTGAGGCGGTGAGGGGGTGAGGGGCGGTCCACTGGGTCTCTGCAATGTGCGCGGACCTTTACGTCGAGACCGGCCGTCCCCCTCCGACCTCGACGCTCCGGTCCGCGGATTTCAAGGCTTTCGCGCCTCGCGGCCCATGACGGCTGAACCCGAGCCACGGACCAGCAGAGACTTTCGGCAACGGGCCAGGAGCGTCTGCCACCGACCAG
>JANNSW010000150.1:0-2597 GCA_031403055.1 Hyphomicrobiaceae bacterium
CGAGCTTGCCCCATTGCGGCAGCACCTGACCCGTGGCTCGACCGGAAGCGCCGCCGCCGCAGATGTCGGCCTCGACGATCGCCACGTCGAGAGTGGGTTGGCGGCGCTTCAGCTCGAGAGCCGTCCAGAGTCCGCAGAACCCGCCGCCCACGATGGCAACGTCCGCGCGCGTGACACTTGTCAGCGGGGCAGCGTCGGTCTCGCCCTCGGCAAGTGCCTCGCGCAGCCAGAAGCAACGACCGTCGCGGCGTGTGGGAGCATCTCCCATGGATGATCCGCCTCAGAACCCGACCTGATCGCCGCCCTTGAGCCTCAGCATGGCGCGCGCTTCGGCTGGAGTCGCGACGTCGAGAGCAAGCTCCTCGATGATGCGGCGGATCTTGGCCACCTGCTCGGCATTCGACTTCGCGAGTCGTCCCGGCCCCAGGTAGATCGAATCCTCCAGGCCCACGCGCACATTGGAGCCCATCGTCAGGCCGACAGTCGCCAGATTGATCTGGTGCTTGCCGGCCGCCAGGATCGACCATTGATAGTCACTGCCGAACAGCCGGTCGGCCGTGCGGCGCATGTGCATCAGGTCCTCGGGGTGCGCGCCGATGCCGCCCAGGATGCCGAAGATCGTCTGCACGAACAGCGGAGGCTCCAGGAGTTTGTCGTCGAGGAATTTCGCCAGCGTATAGAGATGGCTCACATCGTAGCATTCGCATTCGAAGCGCGTGCCGTGGCCGTGGCCGAGCTCGCGGATGAAGCGCTCGATCTGGGCAAAGGTGTTCGAAACGATCAGGTCCTTGGTCTTGGCGATGTAGGCCCTTTCCCAATCGTACTTCCACTCGGTGATCTTCTCCTGCACATGGTAGAGGCCGAAATTCATCGATCCCATGTTGAGCGAGCAGAGCTCAGGCTTCGCGCGCAGGGGCGCTGCGAGCCGGTCCTCCATGCTCATGCCGAGCGAGCCGCCCGTGGTGATGTTCACGACGGCATCCGTGCTCTGCTTGATGCGCGGCAGGAACCGCATGAACATTTCCGGATCCGGCGTCGGGCGACCGTCCTTGGGATCGCGCGCATGCAGGTGGATGATCGAGGCGCCAGCCTCTGCCGCGGCGATCGATTCCGCCGCGATCTGGTCCGGCGTGATCGGCAGATAGGGGGTCATGGTCGGCGTGTGGACCGAGCCTGTGACGGCGCAGGTGATGATGACCTTGCGCCCCGGTTTGAGCTTGACCGCGCCTTCGGCACTTTGCGGCGCCTTCGCTTCCGCCTTCCTCGCCATCTGGACTATGCCTCCCCTCGGTGCAACATCCTGGAACTTTCCACTCGATCAAAACACATCGGGCTGAAGGTGGAAAGCGGGTTCGGTTGGCGCCGGCGACGACGGCTTCCTTGCCGATGCTCGCGCGAAACTCGCCGGGCTCGGCTCGACCCATGCCGATGTCGGCAAGGCCGCCGACGTCGATCAGCTCTTCGGCGAGGCGGTCGCGCGCATGGGAGGTGTCGATGTGCTCGTCAACTGGGACAGGCCGATCGCGGCACCCGGCGATAGCAGGTGGTGGCTGGCACCAGTTTCAGCGGCCTTCGCCCGGCGTGCCGTAGATGGCGGCGTAAGCGTGCCAAGTGGCATGCCCGATCAAGGGGAAAGCGACGATCAGGCCGACCAGGAGCGTGGCGAAGCCCGCGCCCATGATCACGACGATCAGCGCCGCCCAGAGCGCCATGGGCTTGGGATTGCGTGCCACCGCCGCGATGCTCGCCCGCGCGGCCGAGACAGCGTCCGTGCGCCGCTCGAGCAGATAGGGGATAGCGACAGCCGAGATCGCGAACACGATGGCCGCAAGCACCGCACCGGCGAGGGTCCCCGCCACCAGCAAGCCAAGGCCGCGCGGCGTGAACAGCAGCGCTTGCATCAGCACGCTGGGATGCGGCAGGCCCGATGAGCCGAAGAACAGCATCAGCAGCAGGAACGCGATCTGCAGCCAGGCCATGAAAGCGAATAGCAGGATCGCGCCGAAGAACCCGAGTTGACCCTCGGCCGAAAGACCCGCCCATACCACATCGCGCAAGGCAATCTTCTCACCGCGCGCGAGGCGCCGGCTCGCCTCGTAGAGGCCGACGGCAACCAGCGGCCCGATCAGCAGGAAGCCGCCGGCCAGCACCAGGAACAGCGATTGCGCGTCCTGGCGCCAGAGGCCGAGCACGAGGACGAAGGCGGCAAGCGCGAATGCGCCGCCATAGGCGAGGCTGACGCCAGGGGCTTGCCACAGATCGCGCCAGCCGGAGGCGAGCCAGCCCCATGGCGCGTCGAAGGCAACCCGGCGCGGCTGGTGCTGGGTCATGGTGCGCTCGCTTGGCTGGGGATCGGCTTTGCCGGCGGAGCGCCGGGCGGCTCGTCGTCGAGCGCGCGCCAGGCGGCCCCTTCCGGGTCCTCGAATTGGCCGGCGTGGAGCGACCACAGGAATCCTGCAAGCCCCAGCAGGCCGAGCAGCAGCGCACAGGGCACGAGCCAAGCCAGCGCCGTCATGGTGTGACCTCCAAGCGCCCGAAGCCGAGCCGCAGGGCATTGCCCGTGACGGCGATCGAGGAGGCCGACATGGCGATGGCCG